>NZ_CP104202.1:0-65000 GCF_025244685.1 Chlorobaculum sp. MV4-Y
CTCGTTCAGCGCAGCAGCGAACACAGAGGTCGAAAGCAGTTCGCCAAAGGAGCAGAAGCGATCCTTCGAGCGCTCGGTCAGCTCGCCGACAATCTCGATACCCTCGGTGAGGCGTTCGAGGCGGGTGAGATAGACGGTAATCTTTTCGATCACCTTTTTGCGCAGCTCCTCGCTTTCGATAAGCTCTCCGATCAGATCGAGGTGAAACGCACGAACCTCGGCAACCAGTTGCTGCGCCTCTTCGAGACGCCCGGAACCAGCCGTGTCGGCAATCTGGATCAGTTTGTTGGTGATGCCGCTGCACGCACTCAAAACGACGAGCGGCGCGCCCGATTTCTTCTTTTCAGAGACGTTGGCGATCACCTGTCGCATGGCCGCAGCCGTGCCGACAGAGGTGCCACCAAATTTCATGACTATCATAACCTCAATCGAAAGAAATGGATATTGATCTTTTCAGGATCGTTTTCCGGTTCGGATTTACTATAATTCCATGATCGGCACACGTCATGAATCCGGAACACCGGAAATCCAGTTTCACCGGCCCCATGAACGAGATCACCCGGTTCGCTCCGAAAGGCGCAAAAGCGACAAGCATACTCAGAACACTGGCGCTCATGGCGCTCGCGTTTCTCATGCTCGCGCTTGGCGCATGTCAGAGCACGCGGTCGCTCTCCGAGCGCATGGAGAGCAAATATAGTTTAAAAAAGAGAAAAACTTCTATCTCACGTCTCCGTCCCCAAGGCCCGGAACAGTGCCGCCTGCCGGTACGGGTTTCCGAACGGGCCTTCAGGGCGATGCTCGATTCCATCGAAGAAACCAAAGGAGTCAAATATCGCTTTGGCGGAACCACGCGGGAAGGATTCGACTGCTCCGGCTTTGTGCAATATCTCTACAACTTTTCATTCCAGCTGCTCTTGCCCCGCACCTCGACAGAGCTTGCCCTCCTCGTGTCCGATCATTCGCAAAGACCACCTGCAACCCGGCGACCTGGTCTTCTTTGCTGCCGGAGACGATATCACTCACGTTGGAGTCTACATCGGCAATGAACGCTTCGCCCACGCCTCATCGCGTGCTGGCATCAGCATCAGCACCCTGTTCCAGAATTATTACTCCACACACTTCGCCTTCGGCACGAGGATCATTCGGGTGGAGTAGTCGTTAATAATTGACAATGGATAGTTGGAAAGCAAAGGAGAATCATCTTCTCCTGTTCGTCCTGTTTGACCTATAAGACCTGCCCGACCTATTCTCAGATTTACTATCTTCCCCACAGCACTTACTCACAGTAACACCACCGCCGATGCAACCGCCGAAAACTCACAACCATATCGAACTCGCGTTCGAAATCGACAGCGAACTCTACGAACTCTACATCGCCGTGCTTTCTCAGGTCGGTATCGAATATTTCCTCGAAGACGACCACAAGCTGCTCGCCTACCTTCCCGAAAGCGACTGGAACGCCGACAAGGAGGCGTCTATAAAAATCATGCTTCAGGAGACCTTCGGCTCCATCCCGCATTTTACGGCCTCGTTCATGGCCGACCGGAACTGGAACGCCGAGTGGGAGGCGCATTTGCAGCCGGTGGAAATTTCCGACCGCTTCCTGATCGTCCAGCACCAGAAGGAGTACAGTGTCAAACCGGGGCAGATCGTCATCGCGATCAATCCGAAGATGTCGTTCGGCACCGGTTACCACGCCACCACGCGCCTGATGCTGCGCCAGATGGAGGCGCTTGATCTGGCGGGCAAAAAGATCATGGACATCGGCACCGGCACCGGCGTGCTGGCCATCGCGGCCCGCAAGCTTGGCAACCGCAATCCGATTCTCGCCTTCGACAACAACGCCTGGGCGGCAGAGAACGCCGTCGAGAACGTCGCCGAAAACGACGTGGCCGACATTCGCGTGGAGCTGCTCGACGCCGAAGAAGAGCTGGCTGCAAACCTTGAAGATGGCTATGACCTGATTCTGGCCAACATCAACAAGAACGTGCTCGACCGCATTCTGCCGGTCATCCGCCGCCACGCGCCGGCGGCGCAGGTGCTTCTCTCCGGCGTACTGGTCTATGACGAACCGTGGCTGAAGCAGCTTCTCAAGCGGATCAAATACACCAACGTCAAGACCATTTACGAAGACGAATGGCTCTCGGCGCTGGTCGAACCCGCAAAGTGAGCGAAGAAGATGCCTGCTCCAACTGAACGCATTGCCTGCATCGACGTCGGCACCAACACGGCGCTCCTGCTTGTGGCCGATCTTGAACCTGCGACTGGCCGGATCGTGACGGTCGATCACCGCCAGACCATCGTGCGCCTGGGCCAAAAGGTCGATGAACACCGGATGATCCACCCCGAAGCGCTTGAACGGCTGAAGGCCTGCATGACGGAGTACCGGAAACTGTGCAGTGAACTCGAGGTGCGGCGCATCATCGCTGCTGGAACGAGCGCCCTGCGCGACGCGGCAAACCGCGACGAAATTATCGGTGCGGTGAAGGGCGCGACCGGCATCGAAATCCGCTGCATCAGCGGAGACGAGGAGGCCGTACTCACCTTTTTTGGCGCGGTGGCCGGGCTGCCGGAAGTGCCGGAGCCCTTCACGGTGATCGACATTGGCGGCGGCAGCACCGAAATCATCATGGGCACGGTCGAGCAGGTTGCAAGCGCGGTCAGCATGAATATCGGTTCGGTGAGAATGACCGAGCGCTTCTGTACCTCGATTCCACCTTCAGCGGAGGAGTTCGAGGCGGCAAAAAAGGAGATCGACCGCAATCTCGCCAGAAGCCTGCCGCCGTTCTTCGCGGGTCGCCAGCAGGTGTTCGGTGTGGCGGGCACGCTGACCACCATCGCTCAGGTGTGCATGGGCGACCGGCATTTCGACGTGGCGAAAGTGCAGGGTTACCAGCTCGAATACAGCGCGGTGCACCAGCTTCTCGAACGGCTCCGGGCGATGACGCTCGACGAAATCGCGGCGCTCGGCATTCCGGAGGGGCGCGCCGACGTCTTCACGATGGGCACGCTCATCCTGCGCCAGTTCATGCGGATGCTCGGCGTCGGCACGGTAACGGTGAGCATTCAGGGGCTCCGTTACGGCATGGCGCAGCAGGAACTTCAGCGCCTGCGGAACCGAAGCTGAGACCTACGGCTTCCGGCACGAAAGCCAGACGAAGCCGCCTGAAGCACCCTTCGTGAAAAAGAGAAAGTGCTCGCTGCTCTCACCGATCTTGTAGCGCTTGCGCAGCTCCTCGACAGAGAGCGGAAAATCGCGTCGCTGAATAGCGGCGTTTGTGATCCCCAGTTCAGCAAGCTCCTTCCGGAAACTCTTCTGCCTGAATGGGCGGCACTCCTCAATACGGAAACTTCTGCCGGGAAATGGCTCGATCAGCCGATCCGACGTGAGATAATCGACCGTGCGGTTCAGGAATGAAAGCTGCATTTGCCGGGCCAGCTCGCCGGTGAGCCGCGCCTTGATGATCGCCGCATCCGGCTCGTAAAGCCACGAGCCGGGCTTTTCCGCGACCTGACGCTCTGCGTCACCGGACGACGCGATCTCGAACGCCTCGTTTCCGAGGCACACCGCCCGGACGCCCGGCATTCGGCCAGCGTCGTGCCGACGATCCAGCAAAAGCAGCACCTCCTTGCACTCGCCATCGACCGAGACGGCGATAACTTCCGAGAGTGTCGGCAGTTGCGCATCGAGACCGCTGATTTCAAGCGCTGGCGAGGCTTTGATACAGACCCTTGGGGCTTTGCGCAGCATCAGATCGTGCAGCCGCACCACGTCAGGACTCGACACCGACAGCCCCGCCGAGCGACCACCATGATCGCGCCGCGCCGGATCGACCAGTACCCAGTCGAACGAATCATCCGGATATCCAGCCAGCAGTTCTGCGCTGTCGCCGATGCGCATCTCGACGTTGTTGATGCCCATCACGCGCCGGTTCGCCTCCGCAAGCCGCGCCAGCGCCTCGTCCCGCTCGCACGACACCACCTCGTCGAAGCGCCGGGCGAGAAAGAGCGTGTCGATTCCGAGTCCCCCCGTCAGATCGATCGCCCTGCGGCCATGCATCAGCGACGCTTTCCACTCCCCTGCCCGCTCGCCGGAAGCCTGTTCGAGGCCGAGCCGGGTGTAAAGCATTGGAAAGTGCGCCAGCGACGGTAGCTTCGCAGCCGCTTTTTTCCGGCAGGCAATCTGCTCGGCCATCGCCCGCACCGGCAAATCGCTCCTTCCGTGAAATTGCATCGCAAACGTCGCAGGATCGTCACCGGCGTGAGCGTCGATCAACGCAAGCACCTGCGGATCGAGCAGGCTGTTGAGTTCGTCGAGGGTCATAGTGAAAAAAGATTTCATGGGGAGCGCCGCGTTGCGCGGGAACATTCCCTTGCTGCAGGATCCATTTTTGTTCATATCACCCGGTTTCAACAGTCGTTGTCTCCGTTTACTTCGAAAGCAGTTGATGGTCCGAATAAACTGAAAAGCCACCTGATCACCATGTGCTTTCGTGACGGCTACAAGACAGGAACTTATGGAATTGATCTACTTTTTTCTACTTTTCGTCCTGCTTTCCCTCCCGTTACGAATGAGTGTTGAATGACTGCCAATGAGCACTGTTCCTGAAGAGGATTTTTCCGGAAATAACGATGACTCGCTTCCCTTGCCGTCCGGCGGCGGCCTGAAAGCCAAACTGCTGGCGGCGTTTCCCCCGTTTGCAAGCCGGAACTTCCGGCTCTATTTTGTCGGCCAGATCATCTCGATGATCGGCACCTGGCTTGAGATCGTGGCGCAGGGGTGGCTGGTGTTTGACATGACCGGTTCGGCCTTCTGGGTAGGTGTCGCGGCGGCGGCATCGACGATTCCGACACTGCTCCTGTCGCTCTTCGGCGGGATGCTTGTTGACCGCTATCCCCGCAAGGCGGTGCTGCTCTGGTCGCAGGTGCTCTTGATGCTGCTCTCCTTCATTTTTGGCACAGTGGTTTTGCTCGGGATGGCGACACTTTCCTTCATTCTCGTGCTGGCCTTCCTGATTGGCAGCGTCAGCGCGGTCGCCACACCGGCCATCCAGGCGTTCATCAGCGAGATCGTGGAGCGCAAGCATTTGCCGGTTGCGGTCGCGCTGAACTCATCCATCTTCAATGCGTCGAGGGTGATCGGCCCGGTGCTGGCCGGGTTCATGATTATCTGGATTGGCACGGGTGGCGCCTACATCGCCAACGGGGTGAGTTTCATTGCCGTCATCGCGGCTCTGCTGGCAATCAGGATTCCGAACCCCGAAGCCCGGAAGGTTTCCATAGAACATCCGATCCAGTCTATACGCGACGGCATTCTCTACGCCTGGACGCATCCGCTCATCAAGACGATAGTTCTTTTCGTTGCGGCGGTCTCGATTTTCGGCTGGTCGTTCATGTCGATGCTGCCGGTGGTCGCCAAGCGGGAGTTCGGCATCGGGGCCGATGGCATGGGGTATCTCTATTCAGCGTTTGGGCTTGGCTCCCTTTTTGGCACGGTGGTGGTGTCGGTGTCGAGCGGGCGGGTGCGTAGCAGCTTTATGGTGATCGGCGGGGTTCTGATCTTTGCGCTTGGGCTGCTCTCCTTCACCTTTGCCAGGTGGTTACCGTTGGCACTTTGTTGCCTCTTCATTTCGGGCCTCGGCATGTTGAGCGCCTTCGCAACCATGACCGGCACGGTGCAGCGTCTGGTGGAAGATCGCTTCCGCGGGCGCGTTATGAGCATCTACCTGATGGTTCTGCTTGGCCTGATGCCCTTCGGCAATCTGCTGATGGGTTTGCTATCGGAGCATTTCGGTACTCCGGTTGCGCTCAGAACCGGCGCGATTATCACCATTGCCGCCACGCTCTTTCTGTTTCTGTCGCGCAAGGATATATCGAAAGCCTGGCAGGAGTACCAGTCCGCGACGGAGCCCTAGCCGGAACGCTTGCGCGGGCAATGCGGTTATGGTGGAAAAACCTTGACCGCCATGAGACGAGTGACCACATTGATGTTTATGATGCTGACCGCGTTATCCGCTTGTCAGGCCTCACCGAAACCTTCGCCAACGAAACCAGGCAGCGCCATGAGCAACGACAGCCGTCCTCACAATCCCTACTACTCCCGCACCGATACCGCCCGGCTTGACCTGCCCAACGAGGTCTGGAAAAAGGTGCTTTCTCCCGAGCTCTACGCGGTGGCGCGGCTTGGCGAGACCGAGCGGGCGTTTACCGGCAAATACTGGAATTACGAAGGGCGCGGAACCTACTACTGCGCGGTCTGTGGCAATGCGCTGTTCCGGTCGGATGCCAAGTTCGCCAGCACCTGTGGCTGGCCGAGCTTTTTCGAGACGGTACGTCCTGGCAGCGTTACGTATCGTGACGATACCTCGTACGGCATGGTGCGTACCGAAGTGCTTTGCGGGCGTTGTGGCGCGCACCTTGGTCACGTCTTCGACGACGGCCCGCCCCGACCGGCAAGCGTTTCTGCATGAACTCAATCTCCCTTGAATTCGAGCCTGATCATCCTGAAACAGCAAAGCCGCAGTGATCTTCTTCGGCTTCTGCTTGACTGTTGTGCAGCATGTCAGGCAACACTGTCATATCGCGATATTCTTCAGTGCACCGATGACATGTCCACCGTCTCTTTTTTGTCCACCCTGATAAAGAGCAGCAGTGGCAGGCAGACAGCGAAGAGGATGGCGATCATTTTGAAGGCGTCCATGTAGGCCAGGTGGTAGCTCTGGCGGGTGACGATGGCTTCGAGTGCGGCCAATGCGCTCTGTTTCGCTTCGATCGGCGAGAGCATGTGCTGGCCAAGCATCTGCTTCATTCCCTCCAACCGTTCGACGGCGGCAGGGTCGTAGGGCGACAGATGGCCGAGCAGCTCCGTGCGGTGCGCGGCCACGCGCTGGGCGACGTAGGTGTTGGTGATGGCGATGCCGAACGAACCCCCGAGTTGGCGCACCATGTTGTTCAGGCCGGTCGCCTGCCCGATGTCCTTGCCGTGTAGGCCTGTGACGGCGAGCATTGTCACTGGAATGAAGATGAAGCCGAGCGCGAGGCCGCGAATGAGCAGGATCAGGAAAAAGTTTTCAGCGCCCGATTGCAGCGTCTGGTTGCCCAGCTCCCAGCAAAACCAGAAAAAGGCGACCATGCCAAACCCCATGAGGGCTTTCGGGGATACCCCTTTTTGCACCGCGATGCCGAGCGGCATGGAGATGACGCCGGTGAGCATGGCGCTGGGAAAGAGCACCAGACCCGTCAGCAGCGCCGTGAAGCCGAGCAGGCGCTGCACGAAGACCGGAAAGACGAAGAGCGAACCGTACAAACCGAAGCCGACGATGAAGGTCAGTACCGCGCCGATGGCCAGGTTCTTGCTTCGGCCAAGCACGGAGAGATCGACCGCTGGGTGCTCGGTGTGCAGCTCGTGCCACACGAAAGAGACGAGGGAGACCACGGCGATGATGGTGAACCAGGTGATGTATGGCGTTTCAAACCAGTCCTTCGACTCGCCACGTTCGAGGACGAACTGGAGTGAGCCGATGCCGACGGAGAGCAGGCCGATGCCCGCCCAGTCGATCTTTTCGACCGAATGCGTTACCCTCGGCTCCTTGACGTAGGTTAGTGCGGCCCAAGCTGCGAGCAGGCCAACCGGAATGTTCACGAAAAAGCACCACTTCCAGGCGAAGTAGTCCACCAGCCAGCCGCCGAGCAGTGGGCCGATGGTCGGGCCGAGCACGAGGCCCATCGAAAAGATGCCGGTCGCCGCGCCGCGCTCTTCGGGCTTGAAGGTTTCGTAAAGGATCGCCTGCGAGGTCGGCAGGAGCGCTCCGCCACCGATACCCTGGATGAAGCGGAAGAGCACCAGTGTCCAGATGTTCGTCGCCATGCCGCAGAGCAGCGAAGCGGCGGTGAAGAGCAGGATCGAGCCGATGAAGTAGTTCCGACGTCCGAAAAGGTTGCCGAGAAATCCCGACAACGGGATGACGATCACGTTGGCGATGGCGTAACTCGTCACCACCCAAGAGACATCCTCGATGCTCGCACCGAGGTTGCCGCTGATGTGGTTGATGGCGACGTTGACGATGGTGGTGTCGATCAGTTCGAGCATCGCGGCCACGATGACCGTGGCGGTGATGATCCACTTCCTGATCCCGGTTTCGTAATGGTGCTCCGCCGTCTGGGCAGCCGACGTGGCTGTTGCAGTATTCTCTGACATCACTTCACCTTCACTTCGACAATCACATTCATACCTGCGGCAAGCGGCAGGCTGGGTTTTTCGTCGAAGACGATCTTGACCGGCACGCGCTGGGTCACCTTCACGAAGTTGCCGCTGGCGTTATCGGGCGGAAGCAGAGCGAACTCGGCGCCCGTTCCTGCGGAGATCGAATCGACATGGCCTTTGATTTCCTTGCCGGGAAAGGCATCGACCCTGACGATCACCTTCTGGCCGGGGCGCATGTGTGCGAGCTGCGTCTCCTTGAAATTGGCCACAACCCACAACTCGCTGCTGCCGACGATGGCAATGAGCTGCTGGCCGGGAGTCACGTACTGACCGGGCTGGACGTTCTTTTTCGAGACCTTGCCGTCAGCTGGAGCGGTAATGGTTGCCCATGAAAGCTGGAGTTCGGCGCTTTTCAGCTCGGCTTTGGCGAGCTTTGCCTGGGCGAGCGCGGCTTTGTAGTTGTCGCCAGCAGCGGCGTGTTGCGCCGTCGAGGCGGTTGCGCCCGCCGTGGCGGCATCGAGTTCGGCGCGTGAGATCACATCCTGCTTCTGGAGGTTGCGGCTCCGGCGAAGATCGGCATTGAGCTTTTGCTGCGTTGCGCCCGCGGCCACGATTTCAGCCTGCGCCGCCGACACTGCCGCCCGCGCTCTCAGGAGCTGCGCTTCGGCCATGTCGCGCCGGATCTGGTAGTCCGAAGTGTCGATGCGGACGAGCACGTCGCCCTTTTTGACGCTCTGGTTGTCTTCGGCGAGCACCTCGACAACCTTGCCCGGCACGCGCGGAATGACCGGGTAGATGTTTCCAACGATCTGTGCGTCGTCGGTGTCTTCGTAGCTGAACGAACGGACGAGTTTCATGCCACCCCAGATGACGCCGATGGCGAGCAAAATGCCGAATATCGCCATGCGCACCCACGAGCGCTCCTGTTTTGGTTTGCCCGCTTCGCTGGCCGGTGTCTGTGGATTGGATTGCTGCGTTTCTGCCATGGATAGTAAATCTGTCGTTGGTGTTTACAGGATTGCTTCTTTTGTTTTTGATGAACCGCTTTCGCTTCATCGACGGGTTCCGGCGAGTGGAGCACCAGCACCGGGCACGGCGCGTGGCGCATCACCGATTCAGCGGTGCTACCGACCAGCAGGCGTCCCAGATCGCTCGAGCCGTGCGAGCCGAGTACGATCATATAAGCCCCGGTTTTCGACGCATATTCGATGATGGTCGAGGCGGGTGAGCCGTATTCCACGGCGAAGCGCACCTGGCAACGGAAGGTCGAAAGAATATCCGAATATCTCGAAAAGTGGTGCAGGTGCTCCTTGAGCAGCGTGCCCCGGTCACCTGAAGCGGCGTTGCCAACATGCAGCACGATCAGCTCGGTATCGCCCAAACAGTGCTCGGCGGCATGACGCAGTGCTCTTTCGGACAATGGCGAGAAATCAACCGGGCAGAGCATAATTCTCGATGGTTTCGCATGGTTTTTCATCATGATCATCACTCCGTTTATCGCTCGATCAAATCGCCAGCGGCGCGTCTGACCGAATAGGCGTTCATCACATATTCATAGCGTGCCTGCAAGTTCGCCAGCTCCGCTTCGGCCAGCGCTGCTTCGGCGTCGAGCAGGTCGAGTGTCGTGGCGAGGCCGTTGTCGTAGCGGATTCGTGCGTGTTTGGCCGCGAGGTCAGCCTGCGAGACCTGAAGGCGGGTCGTCTCGATCTTCTCCCGGCTGTTTTGCAGGTCGTTGACCGACTGGCGAACCTCAGCTTGGCTCATTTGTTCGGCGTCAAGCCTTTGCTGCTCCGCCGAGCGCTTCATAGCCGTGGCTTCCCTGAGCGCGGCGCTTTTGCGGAATCCGTCGAAGATCGGCACCTGAAGTTCGATGCCCGCCGCAACGTTGGTGCGCATTTTGCCGAGGTCGGGCACATAGCCGTTCTGCGTGCCCCAGGAAGCGCTGCCCACGAGCTTCGGCAGGAACTCCCGGGTGGCCAGATTTTTTTTGTACGCCGCCGCCTTGAGGTTCTCGCGGGCGAGCATCACCTCCGGCCGGTGGTCCAGCGCAGAGGCCGCAAGCTTGTCGGCATCCATGTCAGCAGCCGAAATATCGAACGAGCCCGTCAGGCTCAGCGGCGCGTTTTCATCGAGGCCGCAGAGACGGCGCAGCGTGATCTCCTGATTCCGGAGTTTGTTCTCGTAGTCGATTTTGCGGTTTGCTGCACTCGCAAGCCGTACCTGGGTCGTCAGCAGGTCGAAGCGGGTGGCTGCGCCCTGGTCATAGCGCTTCTGCATGTGATTTAGGTTCGTTTGCAGAGCTGTGACCTCCTTTTCTTGTACCTTGACCGCCTCCTGCAAAAAGAGTATGGAGTAGAAGGTCTGGACGGTGGCCAGCGAAAGGTCGCGAAGAGTCATATCCTGCCGGATGAGCGCGGAGTTTCGCCCAGCCTTGGCCATATCGACAGTGCTTGCGGTACGTCCGAAATCGAACAGCATCATCTCGGCGGTGATGTGCGCGTCGTAGTTGTCGTTCGGCATGAACTTCATAGCGGTGCCGCCGAAAGATATCTCGGAGACCGGATCGAGGTAGTGGTAGCCCGCCTTGCCCGAAATTTGCGGGAACCAGGCGCTTCGGCTTTCCGTCACTTTCTCATCGGCGGCCTTGACCTCTTCGGTGGCTTGCCGGGCTTTCGGGTTGTGTTCGCGAGTCATGCGCAACGCCTCGTCGAGCGTCAGCGGCGTGGCGCCGGCTTCAGCCGCCAGCAATGGCTTGTTCGCCGAAAACGAAACGGCGATCAGGAGTGCAGCGGCGATGGTATTTCTTTTCTTCATGGTATGTTGCGTGTTAGTATCGATACTACATCAAATACAATTTTCATGCCAGAAATTTCTTTGGATTTTATAATCTCGTAAAATCAATTTATGGAAGAACTTATCCGCCCTCATCCGAATTCGTTCGTTTTGAAGAATTCTGAAAAATTCAGAATATTCTGCGAACGGTGTTCCGAAAATATCAGAAATCTGGCCATGACTGCCACCACTTTGCCCGAGGCTCTTCGGCTGATGCAGTATATCGGCGACGCCATCGGCACCATCCGCGACCCGCAGGAGCTGTTCCGCACTGTGACCGACAAACTGCGCCTTCTCTTTGCGTTCGACTCGGCGGTCATCATTACCATCGACCGGGAGCGGCGCGAGGCGAGCGTCTTTTTCGAGATGCTGCGCTTCGAGTTGCCCGAAGAGCTTCGGGTGCAGAAGCGCTCCGTCGCGGGCACCTGGCTCGAAGGCCACCTTGACGACCGCGAGGTGACGGTCGCCAGCATTGCCCGCGATATTCCTTCGTTCGGCGCGGATGACGCGCCGCTGCTCTGGACGCTGCATGAGATGGGGATGCGCCAGATCGTGCTCTCGCCGCTGCGCTCCGGCGGGCGGGTGATCGGCTTCCTCAACTTTGTCTCGAAGGAGGAGGAGGTGTGGAGCGAGAGCGACAAGTCGCTGCTTGCCGGGGTCTCCTCCTCCATCGCCATCGCGGTCAGCAATGCGTTTGCCTACGAAGAACTGCGCCAGAGGGAGGCCGAGACCGCCATGCAGCTGGCCATCAACAACGCGCTCTTTACGATCAAGGATCGCAGCCAGATGCTGCTCACGGTCTGCCAACAGATCAGCCGCCTTGTGCCTTGCTCCTTTCTCGGCATCCGGGTGGTGGGCGAGGACGGCTGTTACCGGATTTTCGATAATTTCATGCGCGAGCCGGGCAACGCCTTCGCCCCATTCTCGCCGCTCGAACAGCTCGAAATGAGCGTCGATGATCCCGTTGCGCGGGAGAGCGTCGCGGTGCTGTCGCGCCCCGGCGTCTATTCGGGCGAGCAGTTCGACGAGCTGTGCCGGGAGTTCCGCCTTGTCGGCATGGTGCGCGACCGCTTTGGCATCAGTTCGAGCATCATTGTGCAGCTCTGGGATGTGCCCGGCAGCCGCGCGGGGCTGATCATTTCAGGCATCGGCGTGTTGCTTGGCGAAAAGGAGCTCGCGACGGTGCAGCTTATCGTGCCGCAACTTGCGCTCGCTTTGCAGAACTACCTCGCCTTCGACGAGATCGATCGCCTGCGCCGCAAGCTCGAAGGCGAGCGCACGTACCTGGTTGAGGAGATTCGCGAGGCGCACAACTTCGAAGAAATCGTCGGCCAGAGCGCCCCGCTTGCCGAAGTGTTGCGGCGCGTCAGCCAGGTCGCGCCAACCGACGCTACCGTGCTGATCGAGGGGGAAACCGGCACCGGCAAGGAGCTCATCGCGCGTGCGATTCACAACCTTTCTCCGCGCAAGGACCGGATGCTGGTCAGGGTCAACTGTGCGGCGCTGCCCGCTTCGCTGATCGAATCTGAGCTGTTCGGCCACGAAAAAGGGAGCTTCACCGGCGCTGTCGAACGGCGTATCGGCAAGTTCGAGCTCGCCGACGGAGGGACCATCTTTCTCGACGAAATCGGCGAGTTGCCGCTAGAGTTGCAGGCCAAGTTGCTGCGGGTGTTGCAGGAGAAGGAGCTGGAGCGCATCGGCGGACGGCGTGTGATTCCGGTCGATGTGCGCGTCATTGCCGCCACCAACCGTGACCTCGGAAAAGAGGTGGCCGCCGGGCGCTTCCGCGAAGACCTCTACTTCCGGCTTAACGCCTTTCCGCTTTCGCTGCCCCCGCTCCGGGAGCGGCGCGATGACATTCCTGTGCTTGCCATGCACTTCGCCCGCAAGTTCGCCCGCGAGTTTGGCAAGCCGGAACGAGCCATCCGAGAACGCGACATGCGAGAGCTGGTCTCGCGCGAGTGGCGGGGCAACATCCGGGAACTTTCCCACTGCATCGAGCAGGCGGTGATCGTTTCCGAAGAAGACACGCTGGACTTTTCCACGGCGCTGCCGCCACGAAGTGAACAGGTTCCGCTGTCCGCACCATCGGCGATCATGACGATGGCGGAGCTCGAAGAGGAGATGCGAGGCATGGAGCGCAAGCTCATTCTTGACGCCCTCGATCGCGCCGGAGGACGGGTCAGCGGCGAAGGAGGTGCTGCGGAGCTGCTGAAGATCAACGCCAAGACGCTCTATTCCCGCATCGAAAAGCTGAGTTTACGCAAACGTTACGGGGCGGGGTGAGCGGAGATTTTGTTTATGCAGACATCAATTCACTATTGATTTCATTAATCTTTATATCATTTTCATTACAGTTTTATCACATTTTTTGTTATCATTTTGATAACAGTACTTGCCACGCTTCCCTGCAAAGCAGCGTACCAGGGCAAGTCTTTTGCATTAAAAGCCTTACAAGTGATCTTCACATGTAAGGCTTTTTTTATACCCCCAGAGTATGCATTACAACAAGCAATCCATCTCTCTTCCTCAACAGATTCAGCAGTTGAAATCGAGAGGTCTCTGCATCACTGACGAGTCAGCTGCCGAGCACCATCTGAGAAACATCAGTTATTACAGGCTTGCTGGATACTGGTGGCCCATGCAGTCAGACAAGGTCAACCACGTTTTCAAACCAAACAGCCGGTTTGAGGATGTCATTGCCTTGTACAGTTTTGATAGCGATTTGAGACTTCTAGTGTTCAAAGCTATCGAACGCATCGAGATTGGCCTTCGTACAAGGATGATTAACCATCTTTCTCAGGAAATAGACCCTTGGTGGTTTGAAAATCAGGCGATCTTCACTGATCAAAAGGCTTTTACGACGAATCTGAGTTCTCTTGATCGAGAACTGCGAAAATCAAGGGAAGTTTTCATCCAAGAGCATTTTAAGAAGTATCACGCCGATCATCGGCGCCCTCCGGCATGGAAGTCTCTTGAAGTTGCGAGTTTTGGGTTGTTATCCAAGCGATATGGGAATCTCAAGCCAGGGATCAAATCGAAAGACACGATCGCAAGTGAGTTGGGTACGGTCAATCATACTTTTCTGAAAAGCTGGCTTCAGTCCATTTCGCAAATCCGCAATATCTGCGCGCATCACAGCAGGTTGTGGAACAAAAACCTGCCGGGACGACCTAAACTGATGGCGAATCCTCCCTTGCTATGGGTTCTTAATTCTCCGCATGTTTTAAAACATCACCAGCTCTATGTGCATCTGTGTTGCATGAAGTATCTGCTTGATGCGATCAGTCCGGGACATCGGTTTCCGAGACGCCTGAAACATCTTTTTCAGCCATATCGAACGGTGGATCAGAATGCGCTCGGTTTTCCTGCACAATGGCAGGCCGATCCATTCTGGCAGTGAACTTGTGCAGGCGTAATTGCCTGAAGATATTTCGTGACGCAGTATTGTTGCTGCGTTTCGGTGCATTTGTTAGCTTCATACATGGCCTGTATAATCGAATTCTCTAAATGCGAAACATCATGAAAACCATCACCCGTCGATTGTTTGCTGCCGTGCTGGTGCCGGGTCTGTTGTTGCTCTCGGCATGCGGCAAGAAAGATTCCAGTGCTCCCGGTCCCGCCGGTGTCGATCAGGCGGCTCCCGCCATAGCCGGTCCCTTTACCGGTGTTCTTACCATGAAGACTACCATCCCCAAGGCCGGAACGAGCGATATGAAGCTTTACATCGGCCCGAAAGGGATGCGCGCCGAAAGCAAGACCAGCATCGGTGCTCACGGTGGAGAGGTGTCCATGACCATCCTTTCGCTGAAAGACAGTCCTGACAAGGTTTACATGATTAACGGTGAGACCGGCGCCTGCATGGAGCTTGATGTGTCGAAGGTGAAAAAGCAGCCGGGCGGCGACCCGTACGAGAATGCCAAGATAGAAAACCTGGGCAAGGAGCGGGTCAACGGCTTCGACTGCAACCATGTCCGGATTTCGTGGGCTGACAAGAAGAGCACCATCGACCTCTGGGTGAGCAAGGATATTCTCGACTATTTCGCCTATGCCAAAATGCAGGGGTCAGATGATCAGACGAACACTCAGCTTGCCGAAAAGCTGAAGGCTGCCGGTCTCGACGGCTTCCCGGTCAAGACGCTGATTTCGCCAGAGGGCGTGGTGACAGAGCTGGTGAAAGCCGAGCGAATCACGCCGGATGACAAGCTCTTCGAGGTGCCAGCCAACTGCACCAAGCTGAAGATTCCCGAAGTCCCCAGTGCGCCACAGGGCATGTCCAAAGAGAAGATAAAAGAGCTGCAGGAGTTTGGCCGCAAGATGCAGCAGCAGATGAAGCAGGAGTGACCGTTAACGGGAACATCTTGTGATTAAGCGCTGTTTTTCTCAGCAGAAAACGTGGCTTGAATGATCAACATCGAAGGCCTGTGACAGGGCCTTCGATAGTTTATGAGGAGCCTGCCTTTGCTTGCCCTGATCTTCACCGGTTTTGCCGTTTCGGCAGCCGCTCCATATCTCTATCGTTTGCTGAAGGCCCGGTTCGTCTGGTTCGGGGCGGCTTTTCCACTGGCGCTGTTCGCCGTATTCATGCTCCGGTATCCGCAGGTCGCGTCCGGTGTCCCGGTGCGCGAGCGCTGGAGCTGGGTGCCGTCGCTCGGACTCGATTTGAGCTTCGTGCTCGACGGGCTGAGCCTTACCTTCGTTATGCTGGTGACGCTCATCGGCGCAGCGGTGTTTCTGTACGCTTCGGTTTATCTGCGCCACTATGAAGAGGCTGATCGCTTTTTCGGCTTCATCGGCATATTCATGACCTCGATGCTCGGCGTGGTACTGGCCGACAACATGCTGCTGTTGTTCCTCTTTTGGGAACTGACCAGCATCAGTTCGTTCCTCCTGATCGGCTTCAACCACCATGTGGCTTCGTCGCGCTTCGTCGCTGATTCTCGTCGGCGCGTTCACCAAATCGGCGCAGTTTCCGTTCCACTTCTGGCTGCCCGACGCGATGGCTGCGCCCTCACCGGTGAGCGCCTACCTGCACTCGGCTACGATGGTGAAGGCGGGCATCTACCTCATTGCGCGCTTCAACCACGACATCGGCGGCACGGCGCTCTGGCAGGATACGATCCTCTTTACCGGCGCGGCGACCATGATTTTCGCCGGACTGCTTTCCTACCGCCAGAGCGACCTGAAGCGGCTGCTCGCCTACTCGACCCTGAGCGTGCTCGGTACGCTCGTGATGCTGCTCGGCATCGGCTCGAAGCTGGCGATCAAGGCTTTTTTCATCTACCTGATCGCCCACTCGCTCTACAAGGGCACGCTGTTTCTGGTGGCCGGAACGCTCGACCATGAGACCGGCACGCGCGATGTCTTGAAGCTTGGCGGCCTGTGGAAGGCGATGCCGGTGACGGCGGCGCTGGCGTCATTTTCGATGATGGGGGTGATTCCCCGTTGATCGGCTTCATAGGTAAGGAGACGCTCTACAAGGCGGTGCTCGAAGTGCAGCCGTGGGGTCGGGTGCTCATCGCGCTTGCGGTGGCGTCGAGCGCGTTCCTCGTGGTGGTGACCTTCCTCGTCGGCTTCCGCCCGTTCCTCGGCAAGCCGCGGCCCGAGTTCCAGAAGGTGCACGAAGCGCCGGTGGCGATGCTCGCCGGTCCGCTCATCCTTGCGCTTTCGGGGCTATTGCTCGGGCTGTTTCCGGACTTTTTCGTAGGCCACCTGCTCGAAGAGTCCGTCGTCAGCATCATCTCGCAACGGCTCGGCATAGAAATCGTGCTCTGGCATGGCTTCAATCTGGTGCTGCTCCTGAGCTTCGTCACGCTTCTCGCGGGGGTCGGCCTCTACCTGCCGAGATCATTCGTGCTTTCGCGCCTGGAGCCACTTCATCTGCCGGGTCTCGTCAAGCCATCGATCTGGTACGAAGAGGCGCTGTCGGAGATACTGCGGTTTGCCGCCTGGCTCACCTCAGCGTTGCAGAACGGCGACCTGCGGCGCTATCTCGCGGTCATCATTCTTTCGGCGCTCATTCCTGCGTCGCTGATGCTCTTCAGCGCTGGCGGTTTTTCGGTGACGCTGCCCGCTGATCTTTCGGCCACGCCGTATGAAATTGCGCTGGCCCTGATTATCGTGCTGGCGACAGGGCTGCTGCTGATGAGCGATTCGCGCCTGAAGGCGATCGTGTCGATGGACGTGCTCGGCTTTGGTGTCGGCATCATTTTCATCATTTACGGCGCGTCCGACGTGGCGCTGACCACCTTCGCCATCGAAACGCTCAACGTCATCCTGTTCGTGCTGGCGCTGGCCCATCTGCCGAAATTCACCAACCGCTCCCGCCCCTCTGGACGCTTTCGCGACGGCCTTATCGCCGCGTCGGCGGGAATTTTCATGACCCTGACCGTGCTTCAGGTCACCTCCACCGATCTGTCTTCCCGGCTCAAGGAGTACTTCGGCAGCGCCAGCTTGCCCGACGGACATGGGCGGAATGTGGTGAATGTCATTCTCGTGGATTTCAGGGCGCTCGATACGCTTGGTGAAATTACGGTGCTTGCCATCGCAGCTATCGGCGTGTTCACCCTGCTCAAACTCAGAACCGGAAAAACGGATTGATATGAATTCGCTGATCCTTTCGACATCCTCCCGCTACCTGCTGGTGCTGTTGCAGCTCTTTTCGATGTTTCTGCTCCTGCGCGGGCATAACGAGCCGGGCGGCGGTTTTGCGGGCGGGCTGGTGGTGGCGGCGGCTTACGCGCTCTACTTCATCGCCAACGGCGTCACCGAGGCGCGGCGCGTGTTTCGCTTCGAGCCGCTCACGGTGGAGGTCGCGGGCCTTGGCGTGGCGCTCGTGAGCACGCTTCCGTCGATTCTGGGCGGCATGGAGTTCATGCGGAGCGTCTGGTTTAACACCGGCATTTCGGTAATCGGCAAGGTTGGCGCGCCGCTACTCTTCGACATCGGGGTCTATCTGCTGGTGCTCGGCATCACCCTCAAAATCGTCTTTTCGCTGGCCGGGGAGGATGAAGTATGACGCTTCTGCTCGCGCTGATCACCGGCCTGTTTTACGCCGCCGGGATCTATCTGATTTTACGCCGCAGTCTGGTGAAGGTGATCTTCGGCATCATGTTCCTCGGCCATGCGGCCAACATGCTGATCTTCAGTACCGGGCGGCTGACCAAAGGATCGCCCGCCTTCGTGCCCGAGGGTGCGCAGGCGCTCGCCGAGCCGTTCGCCGACCCGCTGCCGCAAGCGCTGATTCTGACGGCCATCGTCATTGGCTTCGGCTTGCAGGCCGTCGCCATCGTGCTCTTCAGGCGGAGCTTCGAGGAGCTTGGCACGGACGACGTTGACGCCATGCGCACGACTGACCGCATCGATGGAGGTGAGTCGTGAACCTTCTCGTCGCCATTCCCATCCTTCTGCCGCTCGTGACGGCGCTCGTCATGCTGCTGTTCCGGGAGCGTCCCGGCGTGCAGCGCGGTCTGGCGCTTGGCGCGTCGGTCGCGCAGGCGGCGGTGGCCGTCGCGCTGCTCGCGCGGGTGCACGCGGGTGGCATTCTCACGCTTCAGGTTGGCGGGTGGGCGGCTCCGTTCGGCATCACGCTCGTGGCCGATCTGCTCCCGGCGGCGATCTTCCTCTCGTCGGTCGGCATTCTCTACGGAGTGGCTGGCACGCTGAACATGGCCGACCTCTCGGCTCGGCTTCCGATGATTGAGCAGCGTAATCTGCTCTCCGTGGTGGCGGTGCTCTTGCTCGTCACCTTCGGCGTGAAGGTGGCGATCTTTCCGCTCTTCTTCTGGCTTTCCGCCTCGTACCACACGCCGCCGGTCGCCGTGTCAGCCATCTTCGCCGGGCTGCTCACCAAGGTCGGCGTTTATGCGATCATGCGCGTCTTCACCACGGTCTTCACCGGCCCCGAGTCGGAGGCGATTTTCCGCATCCTGCTCTGGATCGCGCCACTGA
Organism: Chlorobaculum sp. MV4-Y; assembly: GCF_025244685.1. Lineage (NCBI taxonomy): Bacteria > Pseudomonadati > Chlorobiota > Chlorobiia > Chlorobiales > Chlorobiaceae > Chlorobaculum > Chlorobaculum sp. MV4-Y. Next base: position 18,986 of record NZ_CP104202.1, read on the forward strand.
CGATGGTGGTGGGCGTGCTCGGCGCGGCGGCGCAGTACGACTTGCGCAAGCTGCTCTCGTTCCACATCGTCAGCCAGATCGGCTACATGCTCTTCGCCATTGCGGTCCAGTCGCCGCTGGCCATCGCGGGCGGGCCGTTCTACATCGTGCACAACATCGTCGCCAAGACGAGCCTGTTTTACATCAGCGGCATCGTCCGCCACAAGACCGGAGCGTTTCAGCTCAAGAAGATCGGCGGGCTGTACAGCACGGAGCCGTTGCTCGCCGCGCTCTTCCTCGTCTCAGCGCTTGCGCTCGCGGGCATTCCGCCGTTGTCGGGCTTCTGGGCCAAGCTCATGGTGATCCGCGCAGGCCTCGAAAGCGGGCACTACTTCGTGACCAGCGCGGCGCTTGTGGTGAGTTTGCTGACGCTCTTTTCGATGATAAAAATCTGGAACGAAGCGTTCTGGAAGGATGACCCCGGTGTCGTCACGCCGACTGATGAAGCGCGGGGAGGCGGGCTCACGGTGATGCTCTACCTGCCGGTGGTGATGCTCTGTGGTGTTATTGTCTTTTTCGGCCTCTCCTTCGAGCCAGTCTATGACCTCTTCGCCCGCGCGGCGAGGCAGTTACTCGATGTCGAGGGCTACCGGAACGCAGTGCTGCGAGGAGGTGGGTTGTGAGTCAGTTTCTCTTTAACATCCTGCTCGCCTTTGCCTGTATGCTGCTTACCGGCGAGAGCAGCGCGCCGAGCTTCATCTCTGGCATGGTGGTCGGCTACCTGATTCTCTGGATGTCGCGCTCGGCATTTGGCAAGGATGTCTATTTTTCGAAAATACCGAGGCTTACCGGGTTTTTGCTCTACTTCTTGAAGGAGCTGATTCTGGCCAATCTGCGGGTGGCGTTCGATATTCTGACGCCGAAAAACTACCTCGAACCGGGCATCGTCGAGGTGCCGCTCGACGTGAAGAGCGATCTTGAAATCACGCTTTTCGCCAACCTGGTCACCCTGACGCCCGGCACCCTGAGCCTCGACGTTTCGGCCGATCGGAAAATTCTCTATGTCCACGTAATGTACCTGCAAGACGAAGAGCACTTCATGTGCGAGCTGAAAGAGGGTCTCGAAAAACGACTGATCGAGGTGATGCGATGAGCTTTATTGAACTCTCGGCCACGATCGCCCTGTCGATCATCGGCCTCTCCATTCTGCTGATTTTCCTGCGGCTGCTGATCGGCCCGGAGATCGAGGATCGCCTCGTCGCGCTCGACCTGCTCTCGGCCAACACCATTGCCTTCATCGCGGTCTATTCGATCCTGAATGCGAACACGGCCTTTCTCGACGTCGGCATCATTCTGGCGCTTCTCGCCTTTCTCGGTACGGTGGCGTTCGCCTGGTATCTCAAACGAAGGAGGGGCCATGACCGAAATTTTCAGTGGCGTATTCATCCTCGCAGGCACGATTTTCATCCTGCTCTCCGCGCTCGGCATCATCCGGATGCCTGACCTCTACACCCGCATGTCCGCCACCACCAAGGCCTCCACCCTCGGCATCGGTCTGGTGCTCACCGGCACGGTACTCTTCTGGCAGGACGCCGCCATCACCTTCCGCGCCGCCGCCATCATCATCTTCCTCTTTCTGACAGCTCCCGTCGCCGCGCATATCATTGGCCGAGAGGCGTGGTCGAGGGGCGTGAAGTTGTGGTGCCGGGACGAATCCGCAAAGTCCTGCCGGAAAGTACGGGGACGGGAGAAGACGGATTGAGGATTTGCATGGGCGGTTAGGTGTTTTCGCCCTTGTACTTATTGCTCGTTGCCGAAAACACGATCACTCATTTCGCCTTCTCCTCTATCATCTCCTTCTTTTTGAACTCTATCGCCAGCCATTTCTCCTCGTATCCTGCGTGAGCAACCTTCATCCCCGCCAGGAACGTCGGCAGCACGACGCCCTTCTGGTAGTTGCCGATTCTTACGGTCAGCGAATCGCCGACCTGCACAACGTTGGCCTCCATGCGGTTGTCGAAGACGAAAGGCAGGCGGAGCTTCATGATGTAGTGGCCTTCGCTGACTTTGTGAATGTCCACGTGCTCTTCGTGGTAGAAGATGTCGAGCGGGTTGCGGTCGCCGTAGACCGTTTCGCCCACCTTGGCAAGCATGTCGAGGCCCAGCACTTCGGAGCGGAAGAGCGGCACTTTGGTGATGGGAATCGGAGCGAAGGAGGATTCGATCTGTTCGATATACTTTTTCTGAATCTCTTTCCAGCCTTCGAAGTACTGACCGTCAACGTCGTCCATGTAGACGCGGTTGATGACGATCTGGTCAACCGTGATGTTGTACAGATTGAGGTAGGTGAGTGCCCGCATCGACTCCTTGACGACCATTTTCTCCGGATTCATGACCAGCCGCACGGTGGTTTTGGATGAGTCCGACAAGAGTTCGATGATCCCTTCGACCGACGAAAAGAGGTGATCGACCTGATCATAGACGTCGGTGTCGGGCACGAAGTCGTGCAGGCGGCTGATGCGTTTGGAGAGCGGGCGGATGACCGGCTTGACGACGTACTTCTCCATGTTGCGCATGAGCTTGAGCATCCAGCCGAAGGTCTCGGGAATGGAGAGCAGGCGCAGGGTTTCGCCGGTCGGGGCGCAATCGACGACGAGCAGGTCGTACTCGTTGGACTCGTTGTAGCGCTTGATGTAGGAGAGCGAGAAAAGCTCCTCCATGCCCGGCAAGACGCCCATCTCCTCGACGTAAATTCCCTCGATGCCCTGCACCTCCATCAAGTGGGCGAAGTGTTCGCGCACCACCTCCCAGTTGAGCGACAAGTCGCCGTAAACGCTCACCTCCTGGCCCCAGAGATTCTCGGCTACCTTCACCGGCGACGGGCCGAGTTCGATGTCGAATGAGTCGCCGAGGCTGTGGGCGGGATCGGTCGAGATGACCAGCGTCTTGTAGCCGAGAGCCGCGGCCCTGACGGCTGTAGCCGCCGCGATGGAGGTTTTTCCGACGCCCCCCTTGCCCGTAAACACGATGTTTCTCATGACGCCTCCTGTGAGGGAATTTTTTCGCCAATGTACAGTCGTAAAATTTTACAACCGATTCGAGGGGCTGATAATTTCTGCGGGAGGCTGTGTGCCGCAGGCCGTTGCAGGGGCTGTTCGCGAGCTGCATCAAACGGAATGTCGTTATTTGAAAATACGTTGCAGGAGCGCGTCGGTATCCCTGCCCGGAAGTTGGTCGTTATGGGTGTCATCCTCAGGCACTTTTGAGGATTGTTTCCCGTTTGTGCGAAATCAGGAGTGATTCCTTTCTCGGTGCACCTCTTTTTTTATGTTAAAAATGAGCAGGCGCTTGATTAATTATGAGCATATGGTTATAGTTGAGACGCATGACTTGCGGCATCCATTTCAGCCTTTTTGTTTCAGCAGCTAGCTATCCGTTGCCGGAATTTTCAAGGATTATTATTGTGTCATGATCGCGGACATGCCTTCACGTAATTATCAGTGTATCCATTCTGGCGCTCTGGTTGAGGGGAGTAGCTGTCGCTCTTTTTTCGGCGCGGACAGGGGCGTTTGTGATGTATAGTTGATTTAACTGGTTTAACAATTGAAAAATCAGACTTGTTATGGCAAAGGTCGTCGTTTTAGGAGCTGGCGTTTCGGGGCATACCTGCGCATCCTTTCTCAAGAAAAAACTTGGAAAGCAGCATGAGGTGGTGGTTGTCTCGCCCAACAGTTACTATCAGTGGATTCCGTCGAATATATGGGTTGGCGTGGGCCATATGACCATCGACGATGTTCGCTTCAAGCTGAAAAAGGTCTATGACCGCTGGGGCATCGATTACAAGCAGGCGAAAGCCGTTTCGATTCATCCCGAGGGCGACGCGAACATCAGCAAGGGATACGTCACCATCGAGTACACCGATGAGGAGTACGCCGGTTACACCGAGACGGTCGATTACGACTACCTCGTCAACGCCACTGGTCCGAAGCTGAACTTCGAGGCTACCGAGGGGCTCGGTCCTGACAAAAACTCCCTGTCGGTCTGTACCTACAGCCACGCGGCTCATGCGTGGGAGGAGTTGCAGAAAAGCATCGAAAAGATGAAGAACGGCCAGAAGCAGCGCTTCCTCATCGGCACCGGTCACGCGATGGCCACCTGTCAGGGCGCAGCTTTCGAGTACATCCTGAACGTCGCTCACGAAATCTCCTGTCGCGGTCTGAGCCACATGGCGGAGCTGACCTGGATTTCAAACGAGTACGAGGTGGGCGATTTCGGCATGGGCGGCGCGTTCATCAAGCGCGGCGGTTACATCACGCCGACCAAGGTCTTTACCGAATCGCTGCTCGCCGAGTACGGTATCAAGTGGATCCGCCGCGCGGGCGTTTACAAGGTGGAGCCGGGCGTGGCCCATTACGAAACGCTCGACGGCGAAATGCTTTCGCAGGAGTTCGATTTTGCAATGCTGATTCCGTCGTTCTCCGGCGTTGGTCTGACCGCCTTCGACAAGAGCGGCAACGACATCACCGACAAGATGTTCCTGCCGAACAAGTTCATGAAGGTCGATGCGGACTACACCGCCAAGCCGTTCGGCGATTGGGGAGCTAACGACTGGCCGACTATCTACCAGACCCCGATGTACAGCAATATCTACGCCGCGGGCATCGCCTTTGCGCCGCCGCATCCGATCTCCAAGCCGATGACCAGCGTCAATGGTCGGCAGATTTTCCCGACGCCGCCGCGTACCGGAATGCCGTCCGGCGTTATCGGCAAGATCATCGCGCTCAACATCTCCGAGCAGATCAAGGGCAACCATAAAGAGCATCATCATAAAGCCTCGATGGCCCGCATGGGCGCGGCCTGCATCGTGTCGGGCGGCTTCGGTTCCTTCGACGGACTCGGCGCTTCGATGACGGTTTTCCCAATCGTGCCCGACTGGGAGAAGTACCCGGAGTGGGGTCGCGACATGACCTACTCGGTCGGTGAAGCCGGTCTGGCCGGTCACTGGCTGAAGTTCATTCTGCACTACCTCTTTTTCCACAAGGCGAAGGGCTACCCGTTCTGGTGGCTCATTCCGGAATAAGAAGGAGCTGTATTCAAGACATCGATTTCAACCTAAAACTCGTGAATCATGGGGAACTATAAATTCAAGGCATACTACGATGAAGCCTATCCGCCGGTGCCGGACAAGGCAACCCTCTTCTGGCGCAAGTTCGTGCCGTGGCAGCTTTTCAGGTTCATCATTCTGAATATCAAAATGATCCGCATCGTCGCCGGCGGCCACTCCTGACCGCCGCATCGCGCATTCGGCAATCAGCCACAAAGCCCCGGACGCTCCGCTTTATTCGCGGACGTCCGGGGCTTTCGCGTGTACCGTCAATTGAAACCTTTTGCTGATCCTGTATTTTCAAGTTGAGAGCCATTTTGTTATACAGCTTCTCTGTTCAGCCATACTTGTCCCCAGTGTTCCCAATTCAAAACAGGAGTGATCATGCAGGTATCCGAAGCTTGTCTGAATATCATCAGGGATTTTGAAGGGTTCAGGCCAATGCCCTATCGCTGTCCAGCCGGTGTTCTCACAATCGGCTACGGCTCCAGCCGCTATGCCGACGGCGGAACCAGTCTCGCTCGTAGCAGGGACGAATTTTTGCAAGCATCTCAGGCAAGCTGACCAGCAGGAACTTCCATGGCTGAAGGTTCTTGGCCGACGGGGCGAGCCGTCCAGTCTCAAGCACCCGTTCGAGAATCTCGGGTGGCACGGGTCGGCTTGTGTCTTAACCGCGCACGCTTTTGCGGGTTTCTGCAAGGTCGTGCAGGTTTGTCTATTACCGTGTTTCTCCCTGTGCCATTTTGCTGAGCATTTCAAGATCGCCGCCCTGGCCGATAACGATGATCGTGCCATTTTTCTGGATAATCTCTGCAGGGCGCGGCGTGGTGTGCAATTCGCCGCCCGGCAGCTTGTAACCGACCACGTTGATGCGGTGGTTGTTGTACAGATCGACCTCCTGAAACGATTTGCCGACGAGCGGCGAATTGTCGCCAACCAGGTACTGGGCGATCTGGAGATTGAGGTTGTTGACGTTGCTCAGCTCGTCAAGGTACTCTTCGAGTTCGGGTTCGGTCAGGAGATTGGCCATGCGCTTGCCTGCCGAGCGATAGAGCATCACCACCTTTTCAGCGCCCGCCCTGCGAAGCTTGCTTTCCGACTCGTCGCAGTCAGCTCTTGCAACGATGTACAGGTTTGGCTTGAGGTTCCGCGCGGTCAGCACGATGAAAACGTTTTCAGCATCGTTGCCTGCGGCGGCGATCAAGCCTTTGGCGCGGTGCAGCCCGGCATCGGCCAGCACCTCTTCATCCGCGGCGTTGCCCTTGATGGCCAGGAACCCTTCGTCGCGGGCGCGGAGCACGTTGTCGATCATGTTGTCGATGACCACGAAGGGAATCGTCTTCGTCCGGAGCTCTTCGGCGACGCTTCCCCCCAGGCGGCCGTAACCGCAGATGATGAAATGGTCGTTCAGTTTCCGAAGCATGCGTTCATTGCGTTGTTGTTCCCAATGTTCCTTCCACTCGCCCGAAACGAAGAAGACGGCCACATTGGTCAGGGTGAAGAAAAAGATACCCGTGCCGCCGACGATCAGCACCATTGTGAAAATCTTGCCCACATCGTCCAGCGGACGGACTTCGCTGAAACCGACTGTTGCCACCGTGATGACCGTCATGTAAAGCGCATCCAGGAGGCTCATGTTTTCGAGGTACATGTAGCCAACCGTGCCCGAAATGACCAGGAGCACCACGCTGATGATCGAGACCGAGAACCGGCGGAGGGCGGAAATCTGTTGTGCGTCCTTGCTCAAGCGGTGGTGGTGGGCATGGCGGTTAACGGAGCGCTCTCAGAGCTTGCGGATCTTGCCGAAGTCTTTCGAGATTTTCTGGAACATGTGGTTGGTTGCCGTCTGCATGATGAGCGACATGCCGGTGCTGACCATGGTGCGTACAACCTTCTCAGGCACAATGCGGAAGGCCGGATAGAGCAGAAATGCGACATTGACCCGGAGGTCGAAATCAACCGTTGTCTGCTCTTGCTGTACCGGTACGATCAGCATGTCGGCCGTGACCTTGCCTTCGAAGAGGTACTTTTCAGGCATGGCGAATGTTTTGTCCTGGGTCAACGGCCGCCAGGTGATCTTCCGGCCTACCGTGAACTGGCGGATCATCTCGTCGCTCATCTCTTCGGGATCCATCGAGGCGATCTCGTCGGGAAGATCAACGAGGATTTCGTTCTCCTGCTGGATGTCAAAGATCACGTCGAACGGGTTGTTCTGCGGATCGGTGACGCGGAAATGCCAGCGGTAGGCTTCATCCCGGTCGAGCGGCTCGACTTTGTGACAGAACGGGTTGAAGGCAAGGATTTTCTGGTGGTCGGACAGATAGTCAACCGTATGGTCGAAGTTCCGGTAAAACATCCATTGGCCCTTGCTTTTGCCTGTGGCGGTCATTTCCAGCATATCGTTATCTCCGGCTCGAGCGTGATCGACGCATGAGCGATCTTCGTATCCTTTGGTTGAAAAAATGGCCGGGTGGTCGGCGTGATCTCTGAAAATATAGCGACTTCCCGGCAAAATTGCGCACATCCCGCCCGTGCATCAGTGCTTCCTCGTTCAGGCGGTTTCGGCCTGAAGCCGCTCGGACTGGTCGTGCATTCGCAGCGCTTCAATGAGCGGGTCGAGCTCGCCCTGCATGATTTGGGGCAGGGCGTGGCTGGTGAAGCCGATGCGGTGGTCGGTCACGCGCGACTGAGGAAAGTTGTAGGTTCTGATCTTGGCGCTCCGGTCGCCGGTTGTTACCATCGAGCGGCGAAGGTCGGCTCGGCTCTTTTGCTGTTCGGCGATCTGGATGTCGTAGAGCTTCGAGCGCAGCATCTTCATCGCCCGCTCGCGGTTTTGGAGCTGCGAGCGCTCCTCCTGGCAGGCCACGACGATGCCGCTCGGGACGTGCGTGATGCGCACGGCGGTTTCGACCTTGTTGACGTTCTGGCCGCCTTTGCCGCCACTGCGGAAAGTGTCCATCAGCAAGTCCTCCTTGCGGATCTCTACATCCACCGCTTCGGCTTCGGGCAGGACTGCGACACTCGCCGCCGAGGTGTGGATGCGCCCCTGGGTTTCGGTTTCCGGCACGCGCTGCACGCGGTGCACGCCGCTCTCGAACTTGAGGATGCCGTAGACGTCGTGGCCGCTCACTTCAAGCGAAACCTCCTTGAGGCTGCCAGGCACGGAGCCTTCGCTCACTTCGAGCGTCTGGCAGCTCCACCCCTGCCGTTCGGCATAACGCTGGTACATGCGCATCAGGTCGGCGGCGAACAACCCTGCCTCGTCGCCACCGGTTCCCGCGCGGATTTCGATGATGGCGTTGCGGCTGTCAGCTTCGTCCTTCGGCAGGAGCAGGATTTTGAGCTGCTGTTCAAGCTCCGGAAGGCGCTCATGGAGCTCGCAGGCCTCCTGTTCGACGAGGGCGCGCATTTCTGGATCCTGCTCGCTTTTCTGCATCGAAAGCGCCTCATCGAGCTGCTTTTTGGCTCGGCTCCAGTCGTCGTAAGCGCGCACGATCTCCTTCAGGCTGCTGTACTCCTTGTTCAGCTTCCTGAAGCGATTCTGGTCGGCTACCACCTCCGGATCGGAGAGCTGCTGCTCGATGGTCTGGAATTTGTCCTTGATGAACTGAAGCTTGTCAAACATGGTTGCTCGCCGCCGCCGGGATCAGGGGTTCAGGAGGTCGTTTATCATGAAATAAGCGAAGAACATCAGCAGAAGAGTCATGCCGACCTGCTGGATTCGCATCTTGACCTCGAACGGAATCTCCCTGCCCATGACGCCTTCGATGGCGTTGAGCACGAACTGCCCGCCGTCGAGCGCCGGGATGGGCAGAATATTGATGATGGCCAGCGAGATTGAGAGCACGGCCACGAAGTACATGAAGCTGATTGGGCCCTGCTCGGCGCTCTGGTTGGCGATGCGGGCGATCTTGATCGGGCCGCCGACCGACTTGCGGAAGTCCTCCTGGCCACTGAAAATTTTACCGAATCCCTGGACGGTCAGCACGGTGGTTTTCCAGGTCTGGTTCAGGCCGCTCGAGATGGCCTGCGGAACTGAAAGCTTGATGCGTTCGGTTTCGATGGTCTGCTTGAGCGAGATGCCGATTTTTCCGGAGGTATTCGGTACCACCTCGGTGGTGAATGTCTGGCCGTTTTTGCGGATGAGCTTCGAGGTCAGCGGCTCTGTCGGCTCGCTTTTCAGGTGCATCCAGGTGACGACAAGCTTTTTGCCCGCATTTTTGGAGATGATATTGACCACCTCGCTCCAGTCGGTCACCGGCGAGTCGTTGATGGCCGTGATGAGACCGCCCGGCATGATGCCTGCTTTGGCCGCCGGACCGCCGGTCAGCACCTGGTCGATGACTGGAGGCACGGTTGGCCTGATGCCGATCGACTGGTTTCCGTTGATCCAGGAGATGATGTCTTTCGGCGCCGTGAGCGTCAACTCCTTTCCGTTCCGCTCAATGGTGTATTGCAGTTTTCCCGAAGTCAGACGCTCGGGATCGAGGGCCTCTTCCCAGTATTGCAGTTTCTGGCCGTTGATCGCTACCAGATGGTCGCCGCTTTGCATGCCCATCGACGAGAATACAGAGTTCGGTTCGATAAAGGCTGGCGTGGTTATGAGAGTATGTGATTCTCCGAAAATGCCGGTGATACCGATGAAGATCACTGCGGCCAGCACCATGTTCATCGCCACGCCGCCCGCCAGCACGATAAGGCGCTGCCAGACCGGTTTGGCCCTGAACTCCCAGGGCTTGACCTCTTCAGTTACGTGCTCGGTGTCCATGCTTTCGTCGATCATGCCGGCGATCTTGACGTAGCCGCCAATCGGGAAGGCGCCGATACCGTATTCGGTTTCACCGATCTTTTTCTGCCACAGCTTGATGCCCCAGAAATCGAAGCCGATGAAAAACCGGTCGACCCGCATGCCGAACATTCTCGCCGTGATGAAGTGCCCGAATTCGTGGGCCGTGACGAGAATGAAGATGGCAATGATAAAGTAGAAAATCGTGCTCAGTAGTTCCATATCGAATGCGGGCCGTTTGGTTGTTTTGTGATGACGTGTCCGGAGTTATCCGATAAGCTGCCGAGCCGTTTCGCGCGCCCAGCGGTCGGCCTGAAGGTACTCCTCCAGCGCGACCGGCGTCCATGCTTCGTGAGCCTGCATGGTTTTATCGACTGTTCCGGCGATGTCGGTAAAGCCGATTTTCTTGTCGAGGAACGCCGCGACGGCGATCTCGTTGGCCGCGTTCAGTACCGCCGGATAGGTCTGACCGGCCTTGAGGGCGTTGAAGGCCAGGCGTAGCGCCGGGAAGCGCTCCATATCAGGCTCCTCGAAAGTGAGTGTGGCGACCTTGGTGAGATCGAGCTTGCCGATGCCGGTTTCGCAGCGCTCCGGCCAGGCCAGCGCGTAGGCGATGGGGGCGCGCATGTCGGGCACGCCGAGCTGGGCGATGACGCAGCCGTCGATGTACTCAACCATTGAGTGAATGATGCTCTGCGGGTGCACCACGACGCCGATTTTTTCGGCGGGCATGTCGAAGAGCCAGTGCGCCTCGATCACTTCGAGTCCCTTGTTCATCAGGGTTGCCGAGTCGATGGTGATTTTGGCGCCCATTGACCACTGCGGGTGCTTGAGCGCCTGTTCCGGGCCGACGTTTTTCAACTCTTCTGCGGGCGTCTTGCGGAACGGGCCGCCCGATGCGGTCAGGATGATGCGCTCAATATCTTCGGTGTGGTGGCCGACCAGCGACTGGAATATCGCCGAGTGCTCGCTGTCCACGGGCAGCAGCTTGACATCGTGCTTTTTGACGAGGTCGGAGACGAGCTGACCGGCCACGACGAGCGTTTCCTTGTTGGCCAGAGCGATGTCCTTTCCGGCTTCAATGGCCCTGACGGTCGGCACCAGTCCTGCCGCGCCCACGATAGCCGAAACCACCATGTCTGCTCCATCGACGGCTGCAACTTCGGCCGCACCGTCGAGGCCGCAGAGAATTTCGGGCTTGTGATCGCCGAGCATCTTCTTGAGGCGCTCCCGCGACGCCTCGTCACGCACCGAGACCAGTGACGGCTTGAATTCATCGATCTGCTGGCGCAGCATTTCGACGTCGTGGCCCTCGGCAAGGGCCGCAATCGAAAACCTTTCGGAATGACGCCTGACGACGTCGAGCGTGCTGAGTCCAATGGAGCCGGTACTGCCGAGAATGGATAAGGATTTCATGCGTAATGACATTGGCGTGAAAAGGGACGAATTCGAGGCCTGAATTTATGCTTTTTCGGAGCGTGGTACAAACAACGCTTTTCGAGGCGGCGGGTAAATAGCGGATTCTGTTTGTTATCTATTGAAAATGTGTTATACTGTCAACCCTTTTTCATGGGTCTCTAGCTCAGCTGGTTAGAGCGACTGGTTTACACCCAGTAGGTCGGGGGTTCGAATCCCTCGGGACCCACCCATTCTCCCTATCTCTTCTATCTCTTTTGATTTCCCGGTGTTTGCAGCGTTTTCAGGTCAAGATGCGAAACTCCCTGTCGGAGGTATCGACCTCTATTTCTTTTACTTTGATCGAGGTGACGCTTGAACGTGAGGGGCCGATCCGTGTCTGCCGGGTCAGTTCGTCCACCAGTTCGCTGTTGCCCTGAGCCTCGACTTCGACCGTACCGTCAGGCAGGTTGCGCGTCCATCCGGAAAGGCTTCGGGCGGAAGCTTCACGCAAGACGAACATGCGGAAACCTACGCCCTGTACCAGGCCGCTGATGATGATGTGAATCCGCTTTACCGTCACAGCTATCAATTCGATGACAGGTTTCTGGACTGCCGAAGCCTGTTGACGGCCTCTTCCAGCTCTTTGCGCTCGTTGTTTGCGGTGTCATTCCCGTCGGCCTCCGGAGCTTCCGGAGCCGGGGCGTCATGGAGCTGCGGAGCGACCATATCGACACCGTTCTGGCAGTCGTGGGCAAGGTGTTCGCTGAACTTGCCTGCCGGGCGCTTGCCGAGAATCTCCTCGATCCGGCAGTACTGCACGATCTCCTTCGAGAGCAGCTCTTTGGCAAGCATTTCGAGCTTGTCACGATTGTCCGAAAGCATCTGGTGAACCTGCTTGCGGGCAGCCTCGACGATCTCCTTGACTTCGTTGTCGATCAGTCTGGCGGTTTCGTCGCCATACTTCTTGTCAATGCCGGGACCGCCGTAGTACGGGTTGTTGCTTTCGAGGAACGACAGGTAGCCGACCTTTTCGCTCATGCCGTACACGATCACCATGTTGTAGGCGATTTCAGTTACCCGTTCGAGGTCGTTCTGCGCGCCGGTCGAAATTTCGCCGAAGATGATCTCTTCGGCAACGCGCCCGCCGAGCAGGCCGCAGATGCGCGCGATCAGCTCGCTGCGGGTCATCAGGTAGCGGTCTTCGAGCGGGATGTTCAGGGTGTAGCCAAGCGCGCTGACGCCACGAGGCACGATCGAAATCTTCTGCACCGGGTCGTTTTCCGGCATCAGCCAGCTCACGATGGCGTGGCCGGACTCGTGATAGGCGACGATCTCCTTTTCGCGCGGATTGATGACCTTGTTTTTTTTCTCCAGACCGGCGATGACTCGCTCGATGGCGTCCTCGAAATCCTTCATCTCGATGCTCTGCTTGCCGCGTCTCGACGCGAGCAGCGCCGCTTCGTTGGCCGCATTGGCGATCTCCGCGCCCGCGAAGCCGGGTGTCTGCGAGGCCAGCGCCTTGAGGTTGACGTCGGGCGAGAGCGAGAGGTTCTTGGTATGCACCGCGAAGATGTCGGTGCGTCCCTTCAGGTCGGGCCTGTCAACCACGATTTGCCGGTCAAAGCGGCCTGGCCTGAGCAGCGCCGAGTCGAGCACATCCGCGCGGTTGGTGGCGGCCATGAGAATCACCCCTTTGTCGGTTGCGAAGCCGTCCATTTCGACCAGAAGCTGGTTCAGGGTGTTTTCACGCTCGTCGTTGGCTCCCATCATGAAGCCCTTGCCGCGACTGCGGCCTACCGCATCGATTTCATCGATGAAGATGATGCACGGCGCTTTTTCCTTGGCCGACTTGAACAGATCGCGCACACGCGCCGCGCCAACGCCCACAAACATCTCGACGAAGTCCGAGCCACTGATGCTGAAAAATGGTACGTCCGCCTCTCCTGCAACCGCTTTGGCCAGCAGTGTCTTGCCGGTGCCGGGAGGGCCGACCAGCAGTACGCCCTTGGGAAGCTTCCCGCCGAGCTTGGTGTACTTTTTCGGATCTTTGAGGAAATCAACCACCTCCATCACCTCGGCCTTGGCTTCGTCCAGCCCGGCAACATCCTTGAAAGTGATGCGGGTGTGCTCGTCGAGATTCTCATAGAGCGCGGCCTTGTTCTTGCCGATATTCATGAACTGCGAACCGGGGCCGCCCATTCTGCGGAACATGAGGAAGTAGATGCCGATAAGCAGACCGAAGGGCAACAGCCATTGCAGTAGTTCACTGATCCACCCGTTGCCCGGGGTCGCTTCGTAACGGATACCTTTCGATTCAAGAAGCGGAATCAGCTGCTCGTCCCGCACGGGGTTGACCGTCACCTCGTTTTTTGATGAGTTCTTGCCCGGCATCTGGAACGCAGGTGGATTTTGCCCGGAGGGTTTGTTTGCTGCTGTTGAGAGGGAGTCCTCCTTGAGTTGTACGTAGATTTTTTCCGGGGCGAGTCTGATCGATTCGACCTTGTTCTGGTCGATCAGCTTACGGAAGTCACTGTAGGCGATTTCACGAGTCGAGCCTGACCAGAAAAAGGCGAGCTGAAAGCCGATAATCAGTAAAATGACCGCTATATAGTAAAATATCGAAGAACGGGGCTTTCTTGGTCCGTTGTTTTCGGGTTCGTTTTTATAGGGATTGTTCAGCTTGAATGGGTTGTTTGCCATCGAGTACGCTCATAATTAAAGAGATTCATCGGGATCGTTGCCGATCTTCGGGCACGGAATTTGCGATGACTTTACACGCCGGCGGGATTCCTGTAGGCCAGAATATTAAAATAATACACCATATTGTTCAGATTCGCAAGATACATAACTCTGTTGAATTAATATATTCTTTCGACTAATAGTTTCTTGATCACCAGTGGCTGCGGCGCTCAGGGAAGGTCGATCGCTGTTCATTCATCGGTCGCCATCAGTTATATTAAAAGACGGCAGTGTGTGAACTGACCCGATAATTTTTCATGTTTTTACCATCAGTTATGAGTTCAGCAAGAGATAAGGCGAACCGCCGGATAGCTTCGCTCCAGTCGATGCTTTGTGTCGGCCTCGACAGTGATCCTTCGAAAATTCCCACGCTTTTCCATTCAATGGAGCGCCCGGTGCTTGAGTTCAACCGAGCGGTCGTCAGGGCAACCGCTGCTCACGCTGCCGCATACAAGGTCAATACAGCATTCTACGAATCGCGGGGGCTTGCCGGAATGCAGGATCTTGAAGAGACGCTTCAGGCGTTGCCGCCGGAGTGCCTGAGCATCGCGGACGCCAAGCGGGCTGACATCGGCAATACGAGCCGGCAGTACGCGAAGGCCTTTTTCGAGGCGTGGCCTTTCGATGCCATTACGGTGGCTCCCTACATGGGTTTCGATTCGCTCGAACCCTTTTTCGAGTACGAGGAGAAGCTCGTGTTTGTGCTCTGCCTCACCTCCAATCCTGGCTCTGCTGATTTCGAAGAGCGCATTCTCGACGATGCTCGTCCCCTCTATCGCGCCGTGCTCGACAGGGTCCGGAGCTGGCAACGCAACGGAAATGCCGGAATCGTCGTCGGTGCAACCAAGGCTGGTTTGCTGCAAGAGCTTCGGCAGGAAGCGTCAGAGCTGTTTTTCCTCATTCCCGGTGTCGGTGCGCAGGGCGGATCAATGCAGGAGGCGGTCAATCAGGGCGCTGATCCGGATCGCCTCAGCGCGGTGGTCAATGTGAGCCGGGCGCTTATTTTCCCGAAAGGCGATTTTCGGAGCGTTGAGGAATTTGAGGATGCGGTGCGTCGTGAGGCGGTGAGCCTGCATAGCGATATGAAAGATATCCTGTGAATTTATGTGTATATATTATATATAATGTTCGATGAAAAAAATATACGCGGTTTTCGCTCTTTCGGAAAAGGCCCGGAAACGTCAGTAAAGGGTAATAAAGATACCAGGGGAGTGAGTATATGTGCGGGATAATCGGTTACATAGGCAGGCGTGAAGCGGCGCCATTGCTGCTAAACGGATTGAAACGGCTGGAGTACCGTGGCTATGATTCGGCTGGTATGGCGGTCTTGAACGGTTCGCTGCAGATGCTCAAGAAGAAGGGTAGCGTCAGTAATCTCGAAGAGCTGCTGAATGTTTCGGGCACCGTCATGCTCGGCGCGACGGTCGGCATTGCCCACACCCGCTGGGCGACCCACGGCGATCCGAGCGACCGCAACGCTCATCCCCACATGAATGTTTCCGACGACATCGCCCTGATCCACAACGGCATCATCGAAAACTATTCGACGCTGAAGCAGGAACTAATGTCGGAAGGCTATGAATTTGAAAGCGATACCGATTCCGAAGTGCTCGTCCATCTGATCGACCGCATCTGGAAAAACGATCCGGTGATCGGTCTTGAAGGTGCGGTGCGCCAGGCGCTCCGGCATGTCGAGGGAGCTTATGGCATCTGCGTTGTCTCCTCGCGTGAGCCGGACAAGATCGTTGTGGCTCGCAAGGGCAGTCCTCTGGTGATCGGTCTTGGTGATGGCGAGTTTTTCATCGCTTCCGATGCGGCACCCATCGTCGAGCACACCAACAAGGTGGTCTATCTGTCGGACGGAGAGATGGCCGTTGTGACGCGCGACAACTACACGGTCAAGACGATTGAAAATGTCGAGCAGCAAAAAAGGGTGACGGAGCTCGATTTCAGCCTGGAAAAGATCGAGAAGGGCGGATTCGAGCACTTCATGCTCAAGGAGATTTTCGAGCAGCCCGAGGTGATGCGCGATGTCATGCGTGGCCGGGTGCGCGTCGAAGAGGGGCTGGTGCATCTTGGTGGTATCCACGACTATCTCGACCGGCTGAAGCAGGCCAAGCGGATCGTAATCTGCGCCTGCGGCACGAGCTGGCATGCTGGACTGATTGGCGAGTACCTGATCGAGGAGTTTGCCCGGATTCCGGTAGAGGTCGATTACGCCTCGGAGTTCCGGTACCGTAACCCTATCGTCTCTTCCGACGATGTGGTGATCGTTATCTCCCAGTCGGGCGAAACTGCCGATACCCTGGCCGCGCTCAGGCTGGCCAAGGAGAAGGGGGCGATGGTTATGGGCATCTGCAACGTGGTTGGTTCGACGATTCCGCGAGAGACGCTCTGCGGCATGTACACTCACGCTGGCCCCGAGGTGGGTGTGGCCTCGACCAAGGCCTTTACCGCGCAGGTGATCGTGCTTTTCATGCTGGCCATGGCGCTGAGCAAGGGACGCACCATTTCACACGAGGAGATTCGCCTGAATTTGCGCGAACTGGCGGAAGTGCCCGACAAGGTGGCCCGGATTCTGGAGCAGAACGACGCCATCAAAGAGATCGCCGTCAAGCTCAAGGATGCTCGCAACGCGCTTTACCTGGGCCGGGGCTACAACTTCCCCGTTGCTCTCGAAGGCGCGCTGAAGCTCAAGGAGATTTCCTACATTCACGCCGAAGGGTACCCGGCTGCCGAGATGAAGCATGGTCCTATCGCCCTGATCGACGAGGATATGCCGGTGATCGTGATTGCCACCCGCGACAACACCTATGCCAAGATTCTGAGCAACATCGAAGAGGTGCGCAGCCGCAAAGGCAGGGTGATTGCTATCGCCAGCGAAGGCGACCGGGAGATCGAGCGGCTGACGAAGGATGTGATCTACATCCCGCAGGCCTCCGCCGCGGTGCTGCCGCTCTTGACAGTCATTCCGCTGCAACTGCTCTCCTACCACGTGGCCACGCTTCGCGGCTGCAACGTCGATCGTCCGCGCAACCTCGCCAAATCGGTGACGGTGGAGTAGCGATTTTTTCTCGATTCAGTGGCTGTGGTTGGTAAATAAAGTCGGTAACTAAGAAATAAAAATTGTAACTGTAAAAAGTACAAGTCACTGGACGGCTGGGCGTATAAAAACCTGACCGATTGCTGCCGTTGGCCGACAGGACGACGCTCAGCAATGGCGTTTTATGTTTGACCACAACGGGGTGACGTACCATCTCCCCCAACTTGAGCTGGCACGAGTGCTGTTTTTTCACCATGCCTACCTTGCCCGGTTATCATTGATTAACCAGAGGCTTGCCCAGGAGTTTGATGTTCTGCAGACAACCGGGGCGAATAAAGCACAGCTCAACATCCTGCCAACATGTACTCTGCCGCTTTACGTCAGGGAGAATTATGCACTGAGGCGTGCTCTTGCCTGGATTTTACTGGATGACGATGCACGGCGATCATTCGAAAGTATTGCCCGTTATCAACTGCAGCATGGTTATGACACTGAACAATACCGCTTGTGGTGTTTTTCGTTTGATCCACCACGGCTTGAGGGTGTCGAGCTGACTGTTCGCGGACATTTCGATCAGAAGTTACAAGCGTTTTTTTTTACGAGGTACATGGCATTTTCAGTCTGGCCTGCAACGCTCTTGGCGCTGTTGAGTTTATCGATCCACGATTTGTTGAAAAACGATCAGCTTCAGGGCGTGCGGTTTTGCCCGGCCCCTTGTCTGTTCCGGAGCTGGAGATTGACGATGATCAGGCGCCTGATGCCGATCACTCTGAGATGCGGCTCGATGCCTCGATGGTTTCCTTTGAGTTCGCAAACCCCGTTCAGACAACGCGAATTGGCAAGCTGGCAGGGAGCGGGATTATCCGTGTTCAAGACGGGGCAAGTCCGTTATCAGAAGCTCATTTGGAGGTGAGCACCGAGGACGCAAGCGTTCAGGGAGCTCTGGCATCGGCAGATTACGACGGGCTAGATGATAAAAGCGATGATGCTCACCTGTATGCGGCTAAATGTGAAGCCTTTGAGGCGATGGTTGCCCTTTTGGCGAATATGCCCGATTGCCGTCATCTGCGGCAGGAGATACGAAAGCTCCCGCCAATTGCCGGTTATTCCAAACATCTTTTAGCGGATGGTAATCCGCGTTGTCTGTCCTACTTCCTTCTTGAGAAATCAGGAGTGCTCTATGCGCTTCTTGAAGCCGATACTTCGGATAGCCAGAATCATCTGTCTACGTTATTGCTGAAGTTGCAGGTTTCGGCAATTGGTTGGGAGCGACAGCTTCATGAACTTGAAATGCTTCTTGTAAAGCACTCATTAGTGTGGCCTACGTCATTTCTTGAAAAGACTTTTCGGAATGACTATAAGCGCATATCCCACCCTAAAACCTCCTCTTTAGACAAATCGTTAGTAGCGCGAGATTCTTTTCTTCGTTGGGCAGAACGGGTACATGTAGAATTGCTTCGCATCTGAATCAGTCCAGTTCCATAATATCGTGGCAAGTCTTTAAGTACATTCAACGTTTTTGGTACACTGATATAGATCCCTTGCATTACTTGGATCATCATGTTACCTTAAAGTATTCATTGCAACATCCCGGAACACGGTTTGAATCCGTGGCGGTCCCGCCGCTGTATTCGGGGACTGAACCTGCACTTGATCCCTTCGGGGGTGGTCACTGCTCCGGCTTACCGGGGGGGAAGGCTTGCAGGGGAAGGACGATCCGAGAGCCAGAAGACCTGTTGTATTGAGAACATAGCATGGATGACGAAACGCTCATGGGCGGGACATTGAGTTCCTGATCCCGTATTTTTTTGTCGTCC
Source organism: Chlorobaculum sp. MV4-Y (assembly GCF_025244685.1). Taxonomy (NCBI): domain Bacteria; kingdom Pseudomonadati; phylum Chlorobiota; class Chlorobiia; order Chlorobiales; family Chlorobiaceae; genus Chlorobaculum; species Chlorobaculum sp. MV4-Y. The sequence continues at coordinate 37,852 of NZ_CP104202.1, forward strand.
GGGCAGAACTCCGATGGTAAAGGGCTTCGCTCCATCTTGCAAAAGGTGGGATGAAGTCCTTTTTCTTTTTCAACAAAAATGGAGACAACGCCATGAACAACACGCAAGCAAAATCAACAAAAATCGTGAAACCAAAAGCGATCATCGCGGTAAGGAAGCGCAAGGATGCCAGCGGCACGGGCCTTTCGCACTACATCCTGATCGAGAAACCGGTCGTGAAGAAGGAGGCAAACTGAACGATGCGGGGAGACGTAACGGGAAAACAGGCCTCGTCAAGGGGCCTGTGGGTGAATTCGGGCAACGGCATGTCGCTATTGCCGATCGACATCGGCCATGACGATTACATGGCGGTCGTGTCGCCGGACACGGCTTTCTGGGCGCTGGTGGGCAAGCATGAGCTGGCGGAGGTTTTCTCTTCCAGCCATCCGCTCTGCCAGGGGTATCGGCAGAAAGCGGCGGAGTTCGAGTCGGAGATGACGGCGCTACGGTGCAGCCTGAAGCCGTCGGCAGTCTATGTGAACCCGACGGAGCGTTGCAACCTCGATTGCAGCTACTGTTATATTCCGGGCGAGATGCGGCGAGACGGCGTGGATATGCCTGCCGGAGAACTGATCGAGGCTCTGGAGAGAATGCTCGTCTACTTCAGGCAGCATGTGGCCGAAGGGTTCAGACCGGAAGTGATTTTTCATGGCTCTGAACCTCTGATGAACCGTAAGGCGGTGTTTTCGGCGATTGACCATTTCGGTGAGGCGTTCAGGTTCGGCGTGCAGACAAACGGCACGTTGCTCGATCACGAAGCGGCGGAGTTTCTCATGTCGCGCGGCGTTGGCGTCGGTCTGTCACTCGATGGCCATCAGGCTGCGCTGGCCGCCCGGACGCGCAAGAGCTGGTCTGGCGAAGGGGTTTATGAATCGGTGCTTCAGGCTATGGCGCTGCTTCGTGGCTACGAGAGCTACAGTGTGATCTGTACGGTGACGAAGCAAAACATGCAATCACTGGCCGAGATTGTCGAGTTTTTTCATGCGGCTGAAGTGCCGGTGTGCATGCTCAATCCCGTACGCTGTACGCAGCCGGGCGGCAAAGCCGAAAAGCCTGATGACAGGGTAATGTCTGGCTATTACCTGCGAGCGCTGGAGCGGGCGCATGAGCTGTATCGCGAGACCGGCCGGAAGCTGGTGGTGGCCAACTTCGCCAACATCATGCTCTCGATTCTGGCTCCGACGGCCCGAAAGCTGATGTGCGACATCTCGCCCTGCGGCGGTGGACGCTGCTTCGTGGCGCTGTCGGCCAAGGGCGACATCTTTCCGTGCAGCGAGTTCGTCGGGCTGGAGGAGTTCAACGGCGGCAACGTTTTCCGCGACGACATTGACGCCATTCTGGCCACGCCGTCGTTCAGGCTGGTCACGAGTCGGCGGGTAGAGGAGATCGATCCCTGCCGGAGTTGCGCCATTCGGCACTTCTGCGGCTCGCCCTGCCCGGCAGAGGCGTGGAGTCTGCACGGCACGATGAAGAGTCCCGGCGCGTTCTGCGAACTCTACGAGGAGCAGGTGCGCTTCGCCATGCGCAAGATTGCCGACGGCGTGGCGGACGATTTTCTCGAAAATGGCTGGGACAAGGCGACCGAAACGGTCGTTGAGTTTGGAGCGGCAGGGTGCGCGAGTCTCTCCTGAGCGCTTCGGGAAAAAGATTCGAAGGCCAATCTGGTTATTGATCGTTTCTCTGGCCGAAGAACCGGGGGAAAGACGCATTGCGCTTTCCCCGGGCAAGGCATCGCCATACAAAATTTTTCCATCCAGCATTTGCCTTTCTCTCGCTTTTTCTTATACTTTCTTCGTCCAATTATGTGGTGCCCGACATGGAGACATGCGGGCTTAAAAGGGAATCCGGTGAGAGTCCGGAACAGTACCCGCTGCTGTAATCTCGCACTGGCTGAATAGCTGGTGAAAAGGTTTATCGAATATGCCACTGCCCCGATTTCATCGGGGTGGGAAGGCCGGTAAAACCCGGGAAAGTCAGAAGACCTGCCGCATCTTTTTTTAACGCTTCGGGAATAAAGCAACATACTACCATGAAACACACCCTCGTTCCGTCCGCTAGAACAGGCAAGGGTTGGGCGTCGATCCTGTCGTTGCGCAACCGGCTGTTCCGCTCGCTTCTCAGTCGATTCATCCCTCTCGTTCATTACGATCTGTTCCGCTCGCCGTTTGGCGTCCCGGCGCATTCCGTGCTGTTTTCCATCGATCCCCATCGATCCTGCCGCACTCATCTCATCGGCCATTTCCCGCCTTTTTCGCGTCAATCCGGTCAACGCTATCATCAAGGGCATGACCCGCTCACCGTCACTTGTCATCAGTGCCGTTCAGGCTGTGACAGTTTTTCCGCCGCCGGTCATCCGCTGACCGTCATTCCGTGCTGGCAATTGAACTGAAACAATAAAACAAGTGATAATGAAACAATATGTTATGGCGGCAGCATTGCTGTGCTGCGCTGCCCCGGCGTACGCAGCCTATCCTCTTGTTACCGACGATACCGGCACCCAGGGCACCGGCGGCTGGCAGGTCGAATGCACGACCGGATTTTCCTCCAACAGCAAGACCGACGGCGGCATCACGATAAAAGAGCGTGAAAACGAAGCCGCAGTGGTGGTTTCGTACGGCGTGGCGCAGAATATCGATCTGGTTGCGGGGTTGCCGTACCTGTGGCATCAGAATCAGGAAGATCAGCTTGTTACCGCCGATGAAAGTGGTATCGGCGATATGACGGTCGAACTCAAGTGGCGGTTCTTCGAGAGCGAAAAGAACGGATTCAGCCTTGCCCTGAAACCCGGCATCTCCCTGCCGACTGGTGACGCCGACAAGGGGCTTGGTGTCGGGCGGGTGACGGGAGGCGCGGTGCTGATCGCCACCAAAGAGCTTGGCTCGCTGACGCTGCACGCCAATGCGGGCTACCATCGCAATGCCTATGAGCTTGATGAGGACGCGGCTGCGTCAAACAAGGACATCTGGAGCGCATCCCTTGCGGGCGAATATGCGTTTTCGGAAAAGCTCAGGGCGGTGGCCGACATTGGCATTGAAACTGCCGAAGAGAAAGGATCGCGAACGCATCCCGCCTTCGTGCTGGGAGGGCTGATCTACAGCGTTACCGAAAACTTCGATTTCGACCTGGGCATCAAGGGTGGTCTGAACGATGCCGAACCCGATACGGCTTTGCTGCTCGGCGTGGCCGCGCGATTCAACTAAACTAAAGGAGGATAACCATGACCAATCTGAAATTTCGCTTTGTCGCTGTGTCCTCGATGGTTGCGGGCATGATGCTTTTCGGTGGTGGTGAGGCCTGGGCGATGCACATCATGGAGGGGTTTTTGCCGCCTTCGTGGTGCCTGTTCTGGGCGGCAGTGTCGTTGCCTTTTTTTGTGCTTGGCTTCCGGTCGATGCGCAAGATCGTGGCTGACAATCCGCGCATGAAGCTGCTGCTGGCGATGGTTGGGGCGTTTGCCTTTGTGCTTTCGTCGCTCAAGATTCCCTCTGTGACCGGGAGCTGCTCTCATCCCACCGGCGTGGGCCTCGGGGCGATCATGTTCGGGCCGTCGGTGATGAGCGTGCTTGGTGCGATCGTACTGCTCTTCCAGGCGCTGCTGCTGGCGCACGGCGGGCTGACCACGCTTGGTGCCAACCTCTTTTCGATGGGCATCGCTGGTCCGTTTGTATCATACGGCATCTACAAGCTCGCCGACGGGGTGAAGGCTCCGCGTTCGATGGCGGTCTTTCTCGGCGCGGCGCTGGGCGATCTGGCGACCTACGTCGTCACCTCGCTCCAGCTCGCCGCGGCTTTTCCGTCAGCGACCGGCGGGTTTGCTGCAGCCATGTTCAAGTTCCTCGGCATCTTCGCCGTGACGCAGGTACCGCTTGCCGTGAGCGAGGGCATTCTGACGGTGATGGTCTATAACACCATCCGCTCGTATGTCGGCGAGACTATGTTCAGTTCTGCAACGCTTTCCGGGGAGGTGAAGTGATGAAAAACAGGGACTTGTGAAAAATCTGCTGCTTGCGGCGTTGGTGATAGCGCTTGCGGCCGTGCCGCTGATGACCCTCAAACATGCCGAGTTCGGCGGCTCGGATGACCATGCCGAGGAGGCGATCACAGAACTGCATCCCGGCTACAAGCCGTGGTTTGCGCCGTTCTGGGAGCCGCCGGGTGGGGAGGTCGAGAGCCTGCTGTTTGCGTTGCAGGCGGCGTTGGGGGCTGGTGTGCTGGGTTATGGCCTCGGGTTTCTCCGGGCTTCGCGCGAACCGTCCGGGGAGGCGCGGGTTTGAGAACGCTCGACCACTATGCTGCAAGCTCCCGGCTGCGCGATGTCGCGCCGGGCTACAAGCTGCTCTATGCGCTTCCACCCATCGCAATGGTGCTTTGGGTGGACTCCGCACTGTTTTCGCTGCTGGTTTTCGGGCTGATGAGTGCCTCGGTCATCATGAAGGGAGGTGTTCAGCCCGGTGATTATCTCCGGATGCTGCTGCTTCCGGCAGCCTTTCTCATGATCGGAACGGTGGCTGTCGCGTTCGATATTTCCGTGAATCCGGAGCCATTTCTTTTCTCGATCCCGGTTGGCAGTGCTTTCATCGGCGCGACCTCAGTCGGTCTTGCGATGGCGATTCACCTGGCGTTAAAGGCGCTGGCGTCGGTTTTGTGCCTCTACTTCATCGCCCTCACGACGCCGGTGGCCGACCTCGGGCGCTCCATGGCTTCGGTGGGTATTCCGGTGCTGCTCATCGAAATGACTTTGCTCGTCTATCGCTTCGTTTTCCTGCTCTTCGAGACCGCCTCGGAGATGGTGACCGCGCAGCACTCGAGGCTCGGCTACGCGGGCACGGCGGCCTCGTTCCGCTCCCTTGCGTCGCTCGTCTCGAACCTGTTCTTCTTTTCGGCTCGTCGCGCCGAGGAGGTGTATGTGGCGATGGAGTGCCGGGGTTACGACGGCTCGATTCGTGTGCTGGCTCCGTCACCGCGAGCGCAGAGACCATCGCTTGCAGTTATCGCGCTGGTCGAGGGATCGTTGCTTTGCGTCGCCATCGCTACGCATTTCGGGAGGCTTTTCTGATGTCGTCGCCGAGCATGCTCAAAACGGAAGGGTTGAGGTTTGTTTGGCCAGACGGCACAGTGGCGCTCGATGGTGTGGCGCTTCCCATCCCGGCGGGGCAGGTTATCGCGTTGCTCGGTGGCAATGGCGCCGGCAAATCGTCGCTTCTGCTCAACTTCAACGGCATTCTCAGGCCATGCTCGGGTCGGGTGCTGTTGCGCGATCAGCCGCTTGACTATTCGACACGGGGCCTCAAAAGCCTGCGGCAGCAGGTCGGCATCGTGTTCCAGAACCCCGACGCGCAACTGTTTGCGTCGAGCGTTTACGAGGACATCTCCTTTGGCCCCTGCAATCTCGGCCTGCCGGAGCCGGAGACGCGGCGGCGGGTCGAAGCGGCGATGGAGCTGGTCGGCGTCGCGGAACTGGCTCGTAAGCCGGTGCACCACCTGAGTTTCGGGCAGAAAAAGCGGGTGGCTCTGGCCGGGGTGCTGGCGATGGAGCCGTCGGTGCTCCTGCTCGACGAGCCGACCGCCGGACTTGATCCGAAAGGCGCGGACGGCATCATGCGCTTCATCCGCGAACTGCAACGCTCCTCTGGCATGACGGTGGTCGTCGCCACGCACGACATCGAAATGGTGCCGCTCTTCTGCGACCGGGCCTGCGTGATGGATCGGGGGCGGGTGCTCTTCGAGGGTGAAGTTACCTCGATGTTTGAGCACCGCGATCTCCTCCGGCAGGCAGGGCTTCGCCTGCCGCGCATTGCGCATCTGATCGAGATTCTGGCCAAAAAAGATGGCTTCGATCTGCCTGGCACGGCAATGACGATCAGCGGGGCCAGAAAAATTTTAAAGCTGATGAAAGAGAGGTAGGAGAGCAATGGAAAATAGTGGCAGGGTCTATCTGGTCGGGGCCGGGCCGGGCGACCCGGAGTTGCTGACCGTGCGGGCGCACAAGCTGCTGCAATCGGCTGACGTGGTGCTGCACGACGCGCTCGTCAGCCAGGAGATTCTCGCGCTGCTGCCACCCGGCGCGGAGAGAATTGCCGTTGGCAAGCGTATCGGCGACGGGAAAGATCAGGCGGTGCGGCAGCAAGAGATCAACGACCTGCTCGCCCGTCACGCCAGCGAGGGTAAATGCGTCGTCCGGCTGAAGGTGGGCGACGCCTTCATGTTCGGGCGCGGCATCGAGGAGGTGCGCGCGCTCGCTGCCGCCGGAGCGCCGTGCGAGGTGGTGCCGGGCATCACGGCGGGCATCGCCGCCGCCGAGCTGTGCCGGATTCCGCTGACCGAACGCTACCGGAACACCTCGGTGCTCTTCTGCACCGGCCAGACGGCGGACTACTCGCTGTCACATTTCTCGGCGGTGATCGAGCTGATGAAGGCAGGCACGCCGCTGGTGATGTACATGGGCTTCGAGCAGCTCGACAGGATCGTCGGGCGCTTCATCGACTCCGGGCTGTCGCCAGAGCTTCCGGCGTGCGCGGTCTCGCGGGTGTCGCGAAGCGATCAGGCGCTGGTCGCGGCCACGCTCGGCACGATTGTCGAACAGCTCTGCGAGCGCGAACTGCCGTTGCCGGTGGTGTTTATCATCGGCGAACACGCCATTCCAGAGGGGGCGGTGAGCAAGAAAAAAGATCAGACGGATCAGACTGATCCGGGGAAATCATGGTAAACAGCCATGAGTAAGCACAAAAAGCGTTCGCAGATCAACAAGAAGGCGATTTTGCTCGCCCATTTTGGCACTACGTATCCGTCGGCGCTGCCGTCGCTGGAGAACATCCGTCGGCAGGTGCAGGCGCGGATTCCTGGCATCGAAGTGCGGCACTGCTTCACCTCGAACATGGTACGCAACATCTGGTCGGCGCGGCGTCGCGATCCCCGGAAGTGGCTCGACGAGGGGGTCTCCGAGGAGTTTCTGAACGTGCAGGGGTTCCTCGGCGCAATCGGCAACCTGCAGGACGGCAACTACCGGACCATCATCGTTCAGCCGACGCACATGTACCACGGCGAGCAGTTCGAGGACTTGAAATCCTACGTGTCGGCGCTTCAGTCGATCCGCACCATCAAGCGGGTCTGGTCGCCCTTCGAGAAGGTGGTGCTGTCGCGCCCGGCGCTCGGCACCTGCGGTATCGAGCACGATTACGTGGAGGATATCGAGGAGGTGGCAGCGCTGTTCGATGATGACGTCGAGCGCGCTCGCCAGATGGATGCGGCGCTGGTCTATGTGGCGCACGGCAATGACTTCTTCTCGTCCGGCGCGTTCAACGAAACCGGTGACGTGATGCGCCGTTGCTATCCAGGCGCGGAGATTCACATCGGCATGGTCGAGGGACGGCCCGGCGTGGAGGAGATCGTCGGCAAGGTTACGGCCAATGGACGGAAAGCGGTACTGCTCCGTCCCTTCATGATCACGGCCGGAGACCACGCGCACAACGACATTGCCGACGACGATCCCGGTTCGTGGAAGGGCGCGTTCGAGGCGGCGGGATGCAGCGTCGAGACCCGCATGGAGGGCCTCGGTTCGGACGACCGCTTCGCCTCGATTTTCGCCCGGAGAATTCTCGAAACCGCCGAAGATCACGGCATCGATCTGTTGTCGTGATGGGTGGGCGGGGTGTGCCGTTTTGATTCTTTTGTAGGGGCAGACCGGTGTGTCTGCCCTGAGCTGAATTCACTCCGTATTCATCTTTTATTGCTTTGGCGACAAGAGAGGCCTGATACCATAACATGAAGAAATTGGGCTAACGCCCTTGTGTATTTGGCACTATCCATAAACCCCGGACTAAAGCCCGGGGCAATTGTTGAAGAGTTTCAATCGTCAGTGTAATGGATAACCGTTTGCAACCAATGAACAAACAAGGCTCTCTGATCAGCGTTTCGCTTGGACCGGGCGATCCAGGCCTGATAACCGTCCGGGCGCTTTCGCAGCTCCGCGAAGCCGACCTGATCTACTATCCCGGCACTGTCAGCGCTTCGGGCGCGGTGACGAGCGTGGCGCTCGATATTCTCGAAGCTTGCGATCTCGATCCGTCGAAGTTGCGCGGGATGCTGGTGCCGATGTCGCGCTTGCGCGGGGCTGCCGAGGCGAGCTACGCGGCCAACTACGCCGCGATGGCGGAGGAGGTGCGGGCGGGCTGCAGGGTGGCGGTGGTGAGCGTGGGCGATGGGGGCTTTTACAGCACCGCGTCGGCGATCATCGAGCGGGCGCGGCGGGATGGCTTGGAGTGCTCGATGACGCCGGGCATTCCGGCCTTCATCGCCGCCGGGGCGGCTGCCGGAATGCCGCTCGCGTTGCAAAGCGACAGCGTGCTGGTGCTGGCGCAGATCGACGAGATCGGCGAACTCGAACGTGCGCTTGCCAGCCACAGCACCGTGGTGGTGATGAAGCTCTCGACGGTCAGAGATGAGCTGCTCGGCTTCCTCGAACGGTATGGCAAGCCCTTCCTTTACGCCGAAAAGGTGGGCATGGCGGGCGAGTTCATCACGATGGAGATCGAAGCCTTGAGGGATCGCGCCATCCCCTACTTTTCGCTGCTGCTCTGCTCACCGCACTGCCGGCACTCAACCCTTTTTCCCTTTGCGCCATGAACGGCACGATTACCGTCGCAGGCCTCGGCCCTGGCAGCGACTCGATGATGACCCCGCAGGTGCTTGATGCGATCCGGACGGCTGACGCCGTTGTCGGCTACACCGGCTATCTCAAAAGCATCGGGCATCTGATCCCGGACTCCGTCCAGACCGTGGCGACCGGCATGACCGGCGAGGTGCGGCGGGCCGAAGAGGCTTTCGCGCTGGCCTCCGAAGGGCGGCAGGTCGTCGTGGTCAGTTCGGGCGACGCGGGCATCTACGGCATGGCGCCGCTCGTTCTCGAACTGCACGCGAGCGGCCGCTGGCCCGGCGTCGAGGTCGAGGTGCTTCCGGGTATCAGCGCGTTCCAGGCTGCCGCCGCGCGGCTCGGCGCTCCGGTGAGCCACGACTTCTGTGCCATTTCGCTCTCCGACCTGATGACGCCGTGGGAGGTGATCGAAAAGCGAATCGAAGCGGCGGCTTCGGCGGATTTCGTGACCGCAATCTACAACCCTCGCAGCCGCGACCGCTACTGGCAGATTTACCGCTTCCGCGAGCTGTTTCTGCGCCACCGCTCACCCTCGACGCCGGTGGGCATCGTCCGCAACGTCTCGCGCGAGGACGAGTCGGTGGTGCTGACGACGCTCGGCGAGTTCGATCCCGACTCGCTCGACATGTTTACCGTGATGCTGGTGGGCAACTTGACCACCTTTATTTCCGGCGAGCGGATGATTACGCCGAGGGGCTACTTCAGCCGTGAGGAGGAGAACTCGATGGCCGTCGGCCAGTCGATCATGAGCGGCAGCTTCCGCACCATCGCCGGGCTGATGAAGCCGGACGGTCGCCCGAACGACGAGCGCTGGGCGGTCATGCACACGATCCACACCACCGCTGATTTCGAGATGCAGGAGCTGTTCCACGCCACGCCCGGCGCGATCCGGCGGTGGCACGAAGCGCTGACCGCCGGTGGCGCAACGATTGTCACCGACGTGACGATGGTGCAGTCGGGCCTGCGCAAGGCGGCGCTGGAGCGCTACGGCGTGACGGTGCGCTGCTACCTGCACGACGAGCGCGTGGCCGGGCTGGCCAGAAGCGCGGGCATCACGCGCAGCCAGGCAGGGATGCGGCTCGCCGCCGCCGAGCATCCCGATGCCCTTTTCGTGATCGGCAACGCTCCGACGGCGCTGCTGGAGCTGGCCTCGCTCTTGCATCGCGGGGGCTTTGCGCCGATGGGGGTGATCGGTGCGCCGGTCGGGTTCGTGAACGTGGTCGAGTCGAAGCACCGGCTCAAAGCGGCGGCGGGCGCGACGCCGATTGCCGTCATCGAGGGGCACAAGGGGGGCAGCGCGATTGCCGCTACCATCGTCAATGCCGCCTTCAGCCTCGACGAGGCGGAGGCGATGAATCCGGGGTGTCATGTCTGAGTGCTTCACACTCATCGGCCTCAGCGACAGCGAGGAGCCGCATCTCGATCCCGCCGCTATCGAAGCGATTCGCGCGACTCGAATCTTTGCAGGCGGGGAGCGCCACCGCGAAATCGTGGGCGGCCTGCTGCCGTCCGGTTCCCGCTGGATCACCATTGCGCCGCCGATCGACGAGGCGCTGTCGCAACTTGCCGGAGCTGACGGGCCAGTGGTGGTTTTCGCTTCGGGCGATCCCTTTTTCTACGGCTTTGGCGCAACCTTGCGGAAGCGCTTTCCGGGCGCGTCGATGCGGAGCTTTCCGTCGTTCCACTCGCTCCAGATGCTCGCGCAGCGTTGCCTGATTCCGTACCAGTCGATGCGCCACGCCTCGCTCACCGGGCGAGGCTGGGATGAGCTGGATTGCGCCCTGATCGCAGGCGAGCGGCTCATCGGCGTCTTGACCGACCTCCGCAAAACCCCGCCGGAGGTAGCGCGGCGCTTGCTCGATTTCGGCTATTCGGGCTACCGCATGGTGGTCGGCGAATCGCTTGGCGGCAGGAGCGAGCGGGTAACGCGCTGCACGCTCGATGAGGCTGCCGGGATGGAATTTGGCCGACTGAACTGCCTCATTCTCGAAGCCACAGAGCCACCGAAGCGCTGGTTCGGCATTTCCGAAAAATTGTTCGACGGCCTGCCGGGACGGCCCAACATGATTACCAAAATGCCGTTCCGCCTGGCCGCCCTCGCCGCGCTGGAGCTGGGCCGGGCGCGCACCTTCTGGGATGTGGGCTTCTGCACGGGGTCGGTGGCCATCGAAGCGCGGCTCAGGATTCCGGGCCTGGCGGTGACCGCCTTCGAGAAGCGCTCCGGGTGCGATGCCCTGCTGGAGAAGAACGCCCGTCGTTTCGGAGCGCTCGGCATCGCGAAGGTGATGGGCGACTTTCTCGAACAGGATCACCGTGCGCTCTGCGGCAGCGACGGCGTGGACGCCGTTTTCATCGGCGGCCACGGTGACCGGCTCGACGAGGTGTGCGATGTGGTCGCAAGCCATCTCGCGCCCGGAGGCCGGGTGGTCATGAACGCCGTCCGCGAAACGAGCGCCGAAGCCTTCGCCACCAGCGCCGCCCGCCACGGCATGGAACTCGCCGAGCCGCTGCGCCTCGCCGTCGGCGACCACAATCCGGTGACGGTCATGAAGGCGGTAAAGCCGGGGTGAGTGCTTGCCCGATCTGTCAGATCAGACCGAGACAGACTGATCTGACAGATCCTGTACGGGCGACCGGCCGGTCGTCCGTACGAAACTTATTCACAACAACGATGTTACCATGCACGAACGAATCGCCATTATCGCCATCACCGACACAGGAATCGCTCTCGGCCACTCACTGAAAAGCCTGCTTGTGGCCGACGGTTTTGCCGGGTGCGAGCTGTTCTCGTCCCGCGACTCTGCGCTGGCGGAGCCTGTCGAAAGCGTGCCCGAATTTGTCCGGCAGTCGTTCGGCAACTTCGACGCTTTTGTCTTTATCGGCTCGCTCGGTATCTGCGTGCGTTCGATTGCGCCGGTGTTGCAGGGCAAGCAGTGCGATCCGGCGGTCATCAACTGCGACGAGTTGGGGCGCTTCGTCCAGAGCGTGCTGTCGGGTCATGCGGGCGGGGCGAACGCACTGGCCGGGCGGGTAGCGCGGCTGCTCGGCGCGCAACCGGTGCTGAGCACGTCGAGCGATGTGCAGGGGCTGTGGCCGCTCGATATTCTGGGGCGCGAAGAGGGGTGGAGCGTCGAGTTCGCCTCGCCGGTCGCCGGGGAGACGATGACGACGGCGATGTCGGCGTTCGTGAACCACGAGCCGACGACGCTTTTGCTCGATGTTCGCGACGCGCTCACCGACCGGCTCGAACGCACCGCGCCGCCGTTCGTCACGATTGCCTATCGCTACGAGGAGGTCGATTTCAGCGCCTGCTGTCTCTTGCTCGCTGTCACGCCGCGTCTGATCGATGCGCCAGTGCAGGCGGTGTTCTATCGTCCAAAGGTGCTCTGCGTTGGGGTGGGTTCGGAGCGAGGCATCGATCCCGCACGGTTCGTCCGCTCGATTACGGCGGAGCTTGCCGCTGCGGGGTTGTCGCCGCATTCAATCCGCAGTGTGGGGTCGGTCGATTTCAAGCTGGACGAAGAGGCGTTCGTCGCCTTTGCCAAAGCGTGCGGCGTGGCGCTGACGGGCTTCGCACCGGAACAGCTCGAAAGTGCCGGGCCGGTGCCCAATCCGTCCGATGTCGTCTTTCGCAAAACCGGCCTACACAGCGTCTCCGAGGCTTCGGCGGCGCTGCTTTCGGGCGAGAACCGGTGGCTGGTGGAGAAGCAGAAGGTCCCGCTGGCGGGCGTTCCTGAGGGAGAGCCACGTCACTACACCTTTGCCGTCAGCCTGTTGCGCGGGGCCGAACGGCGCGGGCGCATCGCGATTGTCGGGGCGGGGCCGGGCGATCCGGAGCTGGTGACGGTCAGGGGCAGGCGCTACCTCGAGCAGGCCGACCTGATCCTCTACGCGGGCAGCCTCGTGCCGGAGAAGTTGACCCACTACGCCAAATCGGGGGCGCTGGTGCGAAGCTCGGCCTCGATGCCGCTCGAAGAGCAGTTCGCGTTGATGGAGCAATTTTACCGGCAGGGCAAATTCGTCGTGCGTCTGCACACCGGCGACCCCTCGATCTACGGGGCGATTCAGGAGCAGATGACCTTTTTTGATGCTGAAGGATTCGAGTACGAAATCGTGCCGGGCGTGTCGTCGTTCCAGGCAGCGGCAGCGGTGTTGCAGTCGCAGTTCACCGTGCCGGAGAAGGTGCAGACCATCATCCTGACGCGCGGCAGCGGGCGGACGCCGGTGCCGGGCAAGGAACGCCTCTCGGAGCTGGCCCGATCTCGGGCGACCATGTGCATCTACCTGAGCGCGGAGTGGAGCAACGAGGTGCAGGCCGAATTGCTCGCACACTACCCGCCCGAAACACCCGTGGCGGTCTGCTACCGGCTTACCTGGGACGATCAGCAGGTGTGGCGCGGGCGGCTCGACGGGCTGTCGGCGCTTGTGCAAGAGAGTGGCAAAACCCGTACGCTGCTGCTGGTGGTCGGCGAGGCGATCGGTGCGCGCGGCGGGCGCTCGAAGCTCTACGATCCATCGTTCACGCACGGATTCCGCGAAGGTCATGGCGCATGATGCGGGCGGCGTAATCCTGCTCTTCGGCGGCACCACCGAGGGGCGGCAGGCGGCGGCCCTGCTCGACCGGCTCGGTCTCTTCTTCATCTACTCGACCAAAACCCGCGTCGAGCCGTTCGCCTCCTCGCATGGCGAATTCCGCCACGGCGCGCTCGACAAGGCGGCGCTGGAGGAACTCGTCACGTCGCGCGGCGTGCGGATCGTCATCGACGCAGCCCACCCCTTTGCATCGCGTTTGCACGCATCGGTGTTCAAGGTTTGCCAGCGCCTCGCCATCCGACTGATCCGCTTCGACCGGGCATTCGTTCCGTTGCCGGATATCGCTGGCCTCCATCCCGTCGCCGGTTTCCCGGAAGCCATCGCGCTACTCGAACGGCTCGAACCGGCGAAACTGCTCGCGCTCACCGGCGTGCAGTCCGTCGCCCCGTTGCGTCCGTGGTGGGAGCGGAACGACATGCTTTTGCGCATCCTGCCATCACTGGCGTCGATGGAACTGGCGCGGCACGAAGGCTTTCCCGAAGCGAAGTTGCTGCCGATGAACCCCGACGGCCCGGACGAGGCGCTCGAAGCGCTGGTGAGGGAGCATGGCGTCGATTGCCTGCTCGCGAAGGAGAGCGGCGAGTCTGGCTTTTTCTCATCGAAACTCCGGGTTGCCGAAAGGTGCGGGATTCCCGTCATCGTCATCCGCCGTCCCTCCGTCCCGGCGTTCGATACCGTCGTCTTCTCCGTCGATGAGCTTGAAAAATGCCTGACGGAGCACCCCGCCCTGAAGCCGCTTCGGACGGGCTACACCACCGGAGCCTGCGCCGCCGCCGCCACGAAAGCCGCCATGATCGCGCTCCTCGACGGCACCGCGCCCGAGTCGGTCACGATCACGCTGCCGTCCGGCAAAGTCGCCAGCTTCGGGATCGTCTCGTACCGCGTGGAGCAAGGTTCTGCCCGGTGCGGCGTGCGGAAGTTCGCGGGCGACGACCCCGACGTGACGCACGGGCTGTTGATCGTAAGCGAGGTCGTGCTCGTGCCGGGCGGCGGGCTGGACGAGGTGCGATTTCTGCAAGGCGAGGGGGTGGGCAGGGTGACGCTACCGGGGCTTGAGATTCCGCCCGGCGAACCGGCGATTAACTTGGTGCCGCGCCGGATGATCCGGGAGTGCGTCGCCGCCGAGCTGCGCCAGCGCGGATTGCGCTCCGCCGTCGCGGTCACGATTTCAGCGCCGGGCGGGGAGGTGGTCGCCCACAAAACCATGAACGCCCGGCTCGGCATCACCGGCGGCATCTCGATCCTCGGCACCAGCGGCGAGGTCGTGCCCTACTCGATGGAGGCTTGGCTCGCCAGCATCCGCCAGTCCATCGCCGTCGCCGCCGCCAACGGCTGCACGACCCTCGTCCTTACCTCCGGCCTGCGGAGCGAACGTCATCTCCGCACGCTCTACCCAGGCCTGCCGGAACTGGCCAGCATCCACTACGGCAACTTCATCGGGCGCACCCTCGAACTGGTGCGTGAAAACGGTGGTTTCAGCCATGTTATCGTCGGCGTTATGCTGGCCAAAGCCACCAAGCTCGCCCAGGGCGAGGCCGACCTCTCGAGCCGCGTCGTATCCCTCGATCCCCGATGGCTCGCCACTCTCGCCGCCGACCTCGGCTACAGCCCGGCAATCACGAGCCAGCTCGCCGACCTCCGCCTCGTACGAAACATGACGGAGATTGTCCCGTTCGGAAGCGACGAACCGCTCTATCCGGCCATCGCCAAAGCCTGCCATCGCGCCTGCCGCCAATGGCTCCCCGACACGCCGCTGACCTTCGTGCTGTTCGACATGGAAGGACGGGCGGTTGTTTTGGGCTGAATTGTTATTCCCTGTCCCAATATTAAGTGAATAGTTACCAACTCTATTTGCGGAGAATTGGTGGAGTTCTGTTATCAAGCATCAGAAAGTTACCGACTTTATTTATTCCCAAAGATTTCGCCTCCCTGAATTTTCTGCCTTACAGCGGGGCAAAGTTACTGACTTTATTTCCATTCCACAGTGGTTTCCCTTTTGCCGCGTCAGCCAGGCAAAAGGGGGCCTCTTTCTTTTGATAGACCGTCCAAAGATAAAGAGCAATTCGCTATGCCTTTCAGTTTTACAGTCTGGCGGCAAGCCTCTGGAGCGCAGCAGGTTATAGCAATAGCCGCTTCCGGGAATTATTTCTTCACCTCTTCCGGTTATCTGTCGAACAGTAATCCCCACCCAATTCAAACCGCAGATTCATGGAAGGCCATATCGTTCTCACGGGCGCTACCGGAGTAATCGGCAGCGAAGTCGCGCGCAGGCTTATCAAATCTGGCCGAAAGGTCGTTGTTTTTGCCCGATCTCCACAATCGGCAGCGGCCAAAGTGCCTGGTGCAGCGGATTATGTGCGCTGGGACTCGGATATGGCACCGGATGGATGGAGTTCATCGATTGATGGTGCGTATGCGGTTATTCATCTTGCCGGTCGGCCGCTACTTGAAACTCGCTGGACCGAGGAGCACAAAGTGGCCTGCTACGACTCCCGCATCAAGGGCACCAGGGCGCTGGTGGCTGCGATGGCGTCAGCTTCGGTCAAACCCAAGGTGTTCGTCTCTTCTTCGGCTATCGGTTACTATGGTTCGTTCGATCGATGCGAAGAGACCGATCCCCTGACGGAGAAGGCAGCACCGGGCAAGGATTTTCTCGCTAAAATCTGTTTTGACTGGGAAAAGGAGGCTCATTCGGCGGAAAAGCTTGGCATGAGGGTTGTGCTCCTCAGAACCGGTATCGTGCTTTCCACCAAAGGGGGGATGTTGCAGAAGATGATAACCCCTTTCAGTTACTTTGTCGGCGGGCCGGTTGGCTCCGGCGATCAGTGCCTGTCATGGATCCATCTCGATGACGAGGTGTCGATCATTCTCCAAGCGCTCGATAATGCTGACTGGAGCGGCCCGGTCAATGCGGTTGCCCCCGATGTGGTCAGCATGAAAGCTTTTGCAGATTCGCTTGGCTTGGTGATGCATCGCCCATCCCTGTTCCCGGTGCCGAAGCTGGCGGTTCAGATACTTCTGGGAGAGGGTGCCGACTATGCCGTCAAGGGGCAGAAGGTTTCGCCGGAGTTTCTCAAAGAGCACGACTTTCATTTCGCCTGGCCGTCGCTGCCTGAAGCGCTTGCCGATCTTGTCTCAAGAGGGATTTGACCGGCAGCGTTCACCGCTGACCCCCGAAGGGAGCCGCATCGGCATTCAAGGCCGACCCGTGAAATAGAAAAAGCGGGTCAGACCTTTTTTGTATAAGCCTGCCCGCCTGAAAAATCTTTTGCGTGCAGTTGTTGGTGTGCTCAGTATTGCTCTCTTCTGGGGGGGCGCTGCTCGCGAGGTCTTGCCTCGTTCACTTTTATGGTGCGGCCTTTAAAATCTTTGTTGTTCATGGCGTCGATAGCTGTGCGAGCTTCGCTTTCGTTCGGCATGTCAACGAACCCGAAGCCTTTGGAGCGGCCAGAAAATTTGTCAATGATGATGTTGGCGCTGTGCACCTGCCCGAACTCGGAGAACTTGTCGCGCAGGTCTCCATCGGTAACGCTGTACGGCAGATTGCCAATGTAAATGTTCATTGTGGGACGGTAGAAACATGTGCTTCGATAAAAAAGAGACGCCACGAGATAACCAAAGCACCTGTTTTCTCGCAAGCGATCAGCCAACCACTGGCTAAATAACTTTGTAATTTACCTCAATAAAAATCGTTTTCAAAAAGAAAAACGTTTTCACAGGGTGATTCCATTGTAAAAATTCGCCAAAAACGATTCTTTTTCGCCTTTCTATCTCGCCGTCTGCTGGTATTGTTGCCCGATGGTTAATCCCCGCACTTTCATTCAGGAAAGCTTCAAATATGTTGTTATAATCGCCGTATTCTGCCTGTTTGTAAGAAAATGGCTTAAAAATTTGCCCGTGCTTTAATATTTAATTATAATTGCCAGTCTTTCGTAAAATATTTAGGTTTTGAAATTTTTAAACAAAAAGGTTATGGCGAAAAAAATCAGTGCGGTGCTGTTGCTGTTTTTTGCGGTGATGATGAGTCATGGCACCGTTTGGGCTGGAGAGCCGGTGACGACCGATACCGGTACGACTTCGTGGATGCTGACCTCGACAGCTCTCGTGTTGCTCATGGTGCCGGGATTGGCCATGTTCTATGGGGGGCTGGTCAGAACAAAAATGTTATCGGCACCATGATGCACAGCTTTGGTGCCATGGTTGTCATTGGCGTGCTGTGGCCGCTGGTCGGATACTCGCTCAGCTTTGGCCCCGGCATTCTGGGCGGCCTGGTTGGATGGGAGCCGAAATATTTCATGTTGCAGGGCATTGACGATACCATCATGGCGAGCCACATCCCTGAATATGTGTTTGCCATGTTCCAGGGTAAATTTGCCATCATCACTCCCGCGCTGATTGCCGGGGCGTTTGCCGAGCGGGTCAATTTCAAAGGCTATCTGGCATTTATCGCGTTGTGGTGCATTCTGGTGTACAGCCCGATCTGCCACTGGGTTTGGGCTGCCGACGGATTTCTGTTCAATCTCGGCGCTATGGGCGCAATCGACTTTGCTGGAGGCACGGTCGTTCACATCTCTTCCGGTGTGACGGGTTTGGTTGCGGCGCTTTTCCTCGGCTCGCGCCGCGGCTATCCGAGAAACGTGACCTCGCCGAACAACCTGGTCATGACTCTCGTGGGTGCAGGCCTGCTCTGGGTGGGATGGTTCGGCTTCAATGCAGGCAGCGCCATCGCCAGCGACCTGGCCACGGCTCGCGCGCTGACGGTGACCCAGATCGCCGCCGCGTCGGGCGCCTTCACCTGGCTCATTATCGAACTGGTGCATCACAACAAGGCAACCAGCCTTGGCGTGGCGTCGGGCATTCTTGCCGGTTTGGTGGCGATCACTCCCGCTGCGGGCGTCGTGCCACCCTCCGGCGCGTTCGCGCTTGGCGCTATTGCTGCCTTTATCTGTTACCTTGGCCTCATGCTGAAGGGCAAGCTCGGTTACGATGACAGTCTCGATGCTTTCGGCGTGCACGGTGTTGGCGGTATCGTCGGCGCCATTTGCCTGACTTTCTTTATCCGCCCGTCATGGATGGCTGACGCCGCTGTCAAGGCCGGCGGTAGCTGGACCGTCTGGCAGCAGCTTGGAGTACAGGCTACCGCTGTTGGCATTACGGTTGTCTACGCGGCAGTTGTATCACTGGTGATCCTGTTTATCGTCGAGAAAACCATCGGCCTGCGTGCCAAAGAGAATGATGAAATGTCCGGTCTGGATCACAGCATGCACAGTGAACAGGGGTATGGCCTTATCAATCCTAACTAATTACCAAAAATGAAACTGATAACCGCCATCATACAGCCCGACAGGCTCGACCATGTTCGTGAAGCGCTGATTCAGGCTGATATTACAAGGATTACCGTCAGCAGGGTCTCTGGTCACGGACGCCAGGAGGATATCGAATACTACCGCGGCCAGAAAATCGCGCCGAACCTGCTCCCGAAAGTTCGTCTCGATATCGCCGTCAATGACCAGTTTGTCAATGTCACCGTTGATACCATCGTTGCCGCCGCAAGGCACGAAAGTGGCGAGATCGGTGATGGCAAGATTTTCATAACACCTATGGAGGAGTGTGTGAGGATCAGAACCAACGAGCGTGGAGGCAGCGCTATCTGAAGAGTGTTCTTGCTTCTGTAAAACTGTTCAGCCGATCACAAGAAAAAGCCGCAAGGAAGCACTCCCCGCGGCTTTTTCTTTTTTGCAGATTTGGTTTTTCGAACCCGTTCCGGTTTGATATTTCTGTCGATCCCTGGTGCTGATGGAAACTGTGGATGGGTCCCGATTCTCTATTTCATCTGTTTCCAGTCAGGCGTGGTGGCGTCGAGCCAGCGGGCCGCATCCGGATCTCCGAGCCGGGCAGCGCGGATGAAATCCTGGAGTGTGCCGGTACTGTCGCCGGTCTTGATCCGGGCAATACCGCGATGGAAAAACGCTGCCGCCATTTTCTGGTCAAGATTTATGGCCTGGGTGAAGTCAGGGATGGCCTCAGCGTAATGACCTCTCATGTTTTTGACCACGCCACGATTGTAGTAACCGGCTGCCTGGAACAAGGGTTCACCGAGTTCGATAACCATGGTGTAGTCGGCGATCGCTCTCTGAAACTGGTGCAGCTTTTGCCATATTGCGGCCCGCATCTGATACGCCATCACGAAGCGGTTGTCGTTGTCTATGGCCTTGGAGTACAAGCGGATCGCCTCATTGAGATTGCCTGCACGGTGCATCGAAAGGGCTTCATTGAAATAGCTCTCAGATGATTGTGCCGCACACGGGCCTCCAGGCAGCGCGGTGGCAGCAGCAGCAAGTACGATAAATGTCGTAAAGCGCTTCATGGAGTCATGGAACGGAAGAGTTTGGTTTCGTGCAGTTTTGCCGTGCACCGGAGGCTTTCGGATAAAAATACCGATCACGGTTCGAAAAAATAAACGGAAAGTCTGTACCTTACACAGTAAACAGGTCTGCTGACGGCATCTTTGTTCCCGCTCTTGCCACAAGGTGAGGCGCATTGTCGGCCCACTCAATCCGAAATCAACAGGGCTTGCATGTTTCGCATCAGTCTTGAAGAATTCGAAGGCCCTCTTGACCTTCTGCTGTTTTTCATCAAGCGTGACGAGCTTGATATCTACAATATTCCGGTTTCCAAAATTACCGGCGATTTTATCGCCTACATCCACGCCATGCGTCGGCTGAATCTGGAGGTCGCCGCCGAATTCATCTACATGGCCTCGATGCTTATGAGCATCAAGGCGCGAATGCTGCTTCCCCGTGCGGAACCCGAGGCGGGCGACGACGGGGAGTTCGATCCGAGAACCGAGCTGGTGCAGCGCCTGCTCGAATATAAAAGAATCAAGGAGGGCGCCTCAGAACTGGAGCTGATGGCGCTCGACCGGGAGAAGATGTTCCCGCGCGGCTACTTCGAGGAGCTGGAGCCTGCGGTGATCGACGAGATGGACGCGCCGGTCAACCGTCCGACTCTCTATCATCTCATGCTGGCATACCAGTCGGTGCTCGACAACATGCCGAAGGTACGGACGCAGAATGTGACCGACGCGCCGGTGACGGTCGAAGAGCAGAGCGCCCTGATCATGGCGCGCCTCGGCGAGCGGGTGCAGGTATCGTTCACCTCCCTGTTCAAGGAATTCCGGGAAGCGATCGTGATTGTCGTGACCTTTCTGGCCGTGCTCGAACTGTGCCGCAACAGGAAGATCTCCGTCATCGTCAAGGAGGGGGTCAACGATTTCTGGATTTCACAGAGAGACCATGCCGAATAACCGTTAAACTTCATAAGCCATGCCTGAAATCGCGCCGTTCAAGGGGATTGTTTACGGCCCCGATCTCTCCGGGGACGCTGCAAACCTGATTTGTCCGCCATACGACGCCATCCCGCCAGCCATGCAGCAGGAGCTGTATGAGCGTTCCGACTACAACGCCGTGCGGCTGGAGCTGCCGTCCGAGGCCGATCCCTACGCTGCGGCGTCGAGCCGCCTTCGTGAGTGGCTGGAGTCCGGCGTTCTTACGCAGGATAGCGAGACCGCGCTCTATCCCTGCTTCCAGACTTTCGAGGACGAGCATGGCGTGACCCGCACCCGCAAGGGTCTGTTCGCCGCGCTTCGGCTGTACGATTTCTCCGAGGGTGAGGTGCTGCCGCACGAGCGCACGCTGTCGGGGCCAAAGGCTGACCGGCTGAAGATGTTCCGCGAGACAGGGGCGAACATCAGCAGCATTTTTGGCCTGTATGCCGATTCCTCCCGTCGGCTTGATGAAGCGATCAGCGAGTTTGCCGAGCAGCACGAGCCATTGATCGATGCTACCATCCAGGGTGTGCGCAACCGGCTGTGGCGTGTCGCCGATCCCGCGCTGATCTCCGTTGCGCAGTCGGTGCTTGCTGAACAGAAGGTCTACATCGCCGACGGTCATCACCGCTACGAAACCGGCATCGCGTACCGGAACGAGCGGGCAGCCTCAAATCCCGGTCATACCGGTCGGGAGCCATATAATTATATCATGACCTACCTGTCGAACATTTACGACGAGGGTCTCCTGATTCTGCCGATTCACCGTCTCGTGCACGGCATCGAGTCGTTCGATCCGGAGCATTTCATCGCGCAGCTCGACCGCTGGTTCACCGTATGGGAGCTGCCCGGCAGAAGCGCTCTCGACGAGTTTCTCGAGACGGGCGATTCTGCAAAGGTTTTTGGCATCGTGCTGCCCGGCATGACGCTCGGCATTTCGCTTGATCCGAAACCTTCCGAGGTGCTTTCGACGCCGGTGCCGGAAGCGTTGCAGAGCCTTGATGTGGTGGTGCTGCATGATCTGGTGCTCGGTCAGATTCTCGGCATTTCATCCGAGGCGATGGCGCGCCAGAGCAACCTCACCTACACGAGCAAAACGGCCGATGTGTTCGAGGCCGTGGCGTCGGGGAAGGCGCAGGTCGGCATTGTGCTCCGGCCTGTTCGGGTCGAGCAGGTGATCTCGGTCTCTGTTTCGGGCGAGGCGATGCCGCAGAAGTCCACCTGGTTCTACCCGAAGGTGATGACGGGCATGGTGTTCCATGCACTGGAGAAAGAGGTATGAGGGGAGAGTTCCTGTCGAAATCTGCTGAAGAGACCCGCGAATATGCCCGGCGGTTCGCTTCCGGGCTGAAGCCTGGCGATACGGTGTGCCTGACCGGCCCGCTCGGCGCCGGAAAAACCGAGTTCATACGCGGCATCACCGAGGCGTTCGGCTGCGAGGAGCAGCTTTCCAGCCCGACCTTTTCGCTGATGAATATTTATGAAGGAGCTTTGCGGGGGCAGCCTTTTGAACTGCACCACTTCGATTTGTACCGGCTCGAATCGGAAAAGGAGCTTGATTCCGCCGGGTTCGACGACTATCTTTCCGGGCCTTTCCTGTCGGTGGTCGAGTGGGGCGAACGGTTCGCTTCGCTCGACAGGCGCTACACCAAACGTGTTCAGCTCTTCATCGCCGGGGAGAGTCAGCGGAAAATTGTCATAACCTGAAAGCGGCTTCATGAAGATTCTTGCCATCGAGTGTACTCACGGTTTCGCCAGCGCGGCGCTCAGCAACGGCGAGCATGTGGTCGAGCGCCGACTTGCGGAGTGGCAGAAAACCGCCGAGTCGCTGGTGCCGCTTGTCATGCAGGTCATGGATGAGGCGGGATTGACGGTGTCTGAACTCGATGGCGTTGCGGTATCCTCCGGTCCCGGCTCTTTCACCGCGCTGCGCATTGGTCTCTCCGTGGCCAAAGGGATTGCCTTTGGCGCAGGCCTGCCGCTCGTGCCGGTGCCGACCTTGCTTGCAATGGCCGAAGCCGCCATGGAGCACACCGGGGAAACGCATATTGTCCCGGTTATTCCGTCGAGGGCCGGTGAGTATTTCTATTCGATTTTCACGCGGGAGGATCGTGCACTTTTGGAGATCGAAAGCGTGCGTTGCCTCGTCTCCGAACTCTCCGGACGGATTGCTTCCTTGCCCGGCAGCCTTGCCATTGTCAGCCGCTCGGTTGAAATTCTTGCCGAAGAGGCGCCTTCGCTCGCGCCTCACCTTGTCGATGCTTCCTTTTTCAGTGCGGCAACCCTTCTGTCCCATGCCCGCAAGTCGCTCGCGGAAGGCTCCGCGGGAACGGCCGCCGGGACGCTTCCTGATTATCGGCAGTCGTTTGTTCTTGCGCAGCGGCGCGACTGAATCGCCTTCTCGCCACGCAGTTCTGCCATGCCGAAACCGGCAATCAGCGCCATGTTGCTATTTGGTTATAAGCTGATTAATTCAATCGGTCAATAGCGCATTATTGCTATATTGACTGGCGGGAATCCTTCCCGGCTGAACGATTTTTTATCATTAAAACGGTTATCTATGTCCCGTTCGGAACATGTGGCCTCTTCCGGCGTCAAAGCCCGCGAAGTGGCGATGAGTGAGTTGCTTGCCAGGAGAGTTGCGGAGTTGTCGCTTGAAAAGAAGGGTGAAGATGTCAAGATTCTGGATGTCCGCGGCCTGACGAGCGTGACCGATTTTTTTGTGATTATCACCGCCGACTCGGAGCGTAAAGCCAAGGCGGTAACCGATTATATTGTCGACGAGATCAAGGACGAGGGGGAGCGCCCGATGCACATCGAAGGTCTCGATACGCTGCGCTGGGTGCTGATCGATTATGTCGATGTTGTCGTGCACATCTTTCAGCCCGACGATCGCAAATTCTATGACCTCGAATCGCTCTGGTCAGATGCTCCGGTCACGGTCGTTACCGCTCCGGAGCCATCAGGCGAGCAGGAGCTGTCGGAAGACTGACGGGCCATCTGCCGGGAGCGCTCCGGAGCTTTACGTTTTACAAGCTATTTCATACATTACGCCATTGTTTTTCAGGGTAAATCAAAGTCAGGGTATCGATTATGCAGCGTGAGAAGATATTGCCGATCAGTATTGAAGAGGAAATGCGGGATTCTTATCTCGACTATTCAATGTCGGTTATCGTCAGTCGAGCGCTTCCCGATGTCCGGGACGGCCTGAAGCCGGTACATCGCCGCGTGCTTTACGGCATGCACGAGCTGGGTCTGCAGGCGGGCAAGCCGCACAAGAAGTCGGCTCGTATCGTCGGTGAAGTGCTCGGTAAGTACCACCCGCATGGCGACTCCGCTGTTTACGACAGTCTTGTGCGCATGGTGCAGGATTTTTCGCTGCGCTATCCGCTGATCGACGGCCAGGGCAACTTCGGCTCGGTCGATGGCGACTCTCCTGCGGCCATGCGTTACACCGAGGTGCGCATGAAGGCTATCGCTGGCGAGATGCTCAAGGATCTCGACAAGGAGACGGTTGACTTCTCCCTCAACTTCGACGATTCGCTCGAAGAGCCAACGGTGCTTCCGGCGGCGATTCCGAACCTGCTGGTCAATGGCGCTTCGGGTATCGCGGTCGGCATGGCGACCAACATCCCGCCGCACAACATGCGCGAGGTGGTGAGCGGTCTCGTCGCGCTCATCGAGAATCCCGATATCGAGATTGGCGACCTGATGAAGCACGTCACTGCGCCAGACTTTCCCACCGGCGGTATCATCTATGGTTACGAAGGCGTCCGTCAGGCCTATCTGACCGGTCGTGGCAAGGTGGTGATCCGGGCGCGGGCGCTGGTTGAGGTGACGCAGAAAAACGGCCGCGAGTCGATCATCGTCACCGAGCTTCCATACCAGGTCAACAAGGTGCGACTGATCGAAAAGATCGTCGAGCTGGTGCACGACAAGAAGGTCGAGGGCATTGCCGATATCCGTGACGAATCCGACCGCGAAGGTATGCGCCTCGTGATTGAGCTGAAGCGTGACGCGGTGGCCAAGGTGGTGCTGAACAATCTCTACAAGCACACCCCGATGCAGGACACTTTCGGGGTGATTATGCTGGCGCTCGTCGATGGTGTGCCACGTGTTTTGAACCTCAAGGAGATGATGCAGTACTACATCCGGCACCGCAACGAGATTGTACTGCGTCGCACACAGTATGACCTCAACGCTGCCGAGAAGCGCGCGCACATCCTTGAAGGTCTCAAAATCTGCCTCGACAATCTCGACGAGGTGATCTCGACCATCCGTCAGTCACCCGATACTCCGACTGCCCAGAGCCGTCTGATCGAGCGTTTCGGTTTGTCCGAAGTGCAAGCCAAGGCGATTCTCGAAATGCGCTTGCAGCGCCTGACCGGCATGGAGCGCCAGAAGATCGACGACGAGTACCGCGAAACCCTCGCGCTCATCGAAGAGCTGAAATCGATTCTCGAAAGTCCGGCCAAGCAGATGGAGATTATCAAAACCGAGCTGCTCAAGGTCAGCGAAGTCTATGGCGACGAGCGCCGCACCGAGCTTCGTCCGCAGGAGGGCGACTTCTCGATCGAGGATATGATCGCCCAGGAGGATGTGGTCATCACCATTACCCACGACGGCTTCATCAAGCGCTTCCCGGTTTCCGGCTATCGCCGCCAGCACCGCGGCGGAAGAGGCGTGGCCGGAGCGCAGGCGAAGAACGAGGATTTCATCGAACACATGTTCATCGCCTCCACGCATAACTATATCCTCTTCTTCACCACCGCCGGACGTTGTTACTGGCTCAAGGTGTACGAAATTCCGGAGGCCGGGCGGGCCGCCCGAGGTCGCTCGCTGGCGAACATCATGGAGCTGCCTCCCGGCGAGAAGATCAGAACCTATATCAATATCCGGAACTTTGACGATTCCCATTTCATCATTATGGCCACGGCCAACGGCATCGTCAAAAAAACCGATCTTGCACAGTACTCCAATCCTCGGCGGACTGGCATCAATGCCATCCGCATCGAGGAGGGCGACGAGCTGATCGAGGCGCGTCTCACCGATGGCGATCACCAGATCATTCTGGCCAAGAGCTCCGGTTACGCTGTCCGTTTTCCTGAATCGGAGGTTCGCGCACAGGGCCGCGACACGGTTGGCGTCAAGGGAATCACGCTCGACGACGACGAGCGTTGTATCTCGATGGTCACCGCCAAGCGCAACGACACCTCCCTGCTCGCTGTCACCGACAACGGCTACGGCAAACGCAGCAAGGTTGAGGATTACCGCATGACCAAACGTGGCGCGCGTGGCGTGATCACCATCAAGGCGCACGAGAAGATTGGCAATCTGGTTGGCCTGCTCGATGTCAACGACGAGGACGACCTGATCATCATCACGACGAACGGCATCGTCATCCGCCAGCACGTTTCGGACATCAGGGTGCTTGGGCGGAACACCTCGGGGGTGCGGCTCATCAAGCTCGACCCCGGCGACCGGATTTCAGCCACGGCACGGGTTCCCAAGAGTGACGACGACTCGGCGACCGAGCCGTTTGGCGATGAGGGGCAGCTCGACCTGGATTTCTGAGCGTGAGATGGGAGTAGCGAAACCGGCTGCAGAATGAAGTATGAACCGGAGAGCCGGGCGTTCTCCGAAAAGGAAATTGACTGTTATCACTTAATCATTTTAGAAAGGTATGGCGCGCCCGAAGAATGTAAAGCATATTTTTGTCACCGGTGGAGTGATCTCCTCTCTTGGAAAGGGCATCCTCTCTGCCTCGCTTGGCCTTTTGCTCAAGTCCCGCGGATTGCGTGTGGCGATCCAGAAATACGATCCCTACATCAACGTCGATCCCGGTACGATGTCGCCCTATCAGCATGGCGAGGTCTACGTGACCGACGACGGCGCGGAGACTGACCTCGATCTTGGCCACTACGAGCGTTTCCTCGACGAACCGACCTCGCAGGCGAGCAACCTGACGATGGGGCGCGTTTACAAGTCGGTCATCGACAAGGAGCGGCGTGGCGAGTATCTCGGCGGCACGGTGCAGGTCGTGCCTCACGTGATCGACGAGATCAAGGAGAAAATGGGCGACCTGGCCAAGAACGGTAGCTTCGATGTGCTGATCACCGAAATTGGCGGCACCATCGGCGATATCGAGTCGCTTCCGTTTCTCGAGGCGATGCGCCAGCTCAAGCTCGAACTTGGCGAGCACAATCTGCTCAATATCCACCTTACCTTCGTGCCGTACATCAAAGCGGCCAGCGAGCTGAAGACCAAGCCTACGCAGCACAGTGTCAAGATGCTGCTCGAAACCGGCATCCAGCCCGACATTCTGGTTTGCCGGAGCGAGAAACCGCTGTCGAGGGAGATCAAGAACAAGGTCGGTCACTTCTGCAACGTGCACGATCTGGACGTTATCGGCCTCAACGACTGCGATACGATCTACGAAGTGCCGCTCATGCTGCTCAAGGAGCAGCTCGATCTGCGCGTCATGAAAAAGCTGGGTCTGAAGAAGTTCCGCGAACCCAATATGGAGTACTGGAAGAACTT